>CAZJVN010000001.1:0-92569 GCA_964549775.1 uncultured archaeon
TTTTTTATTCATTTTTTCACCAAAAATAATTTTCAAAATTAATCTTTAAATATAATTAAATTCTACTCTTGGAAGTTAATAAATCTAACTTTATTACAATAACTAATTGATTTTTTTATAATTTATTTTTTTAGTTCTTTCCACTTTCTTGTACTCGCCCACTGCGCAAATCTCAAAAGTTCTGCATAATTAATATTTAGTTTTTCTTGACCACCTAAACTTTTGAGTCTATCAGCGATTGCTGATGGATCTTGTAGCAGTAGTTGACCAAAATGAATTTTATATCGATTGAGCATTTTTTCAAAATTACTTTGCTTTATTCCCGTACGTTTTAAAAAGTCAGTAACGTCTTCTTTGTATGTTTTTGGCATTGTTGAAGCTGGTTTTCTTTTTGGTTCCCAGGGGGCAAGTCTTTGTTGTATTTTAGAGTGTACCCCATTTGTTTTCCCAAAAGTGTGTTCTTGATTTTGTGGGCTTGATTCAATCAAAGCTCTTGATTTTGAAGAATGTAGTATTCTTGGAGCTTGTGTTATATTTAGTGGAGCTGGTTTTAGTTGAGCTTTAGAAGAGTTATGTTTTTTTGAAGGTTGTTGTTTTTGAGGGGTCGTTTTTGTGGATGGTGGAGTTTTTTGAATAGTAGATTTTTTAGTAGGGGCTTGTCGAGTTTTTCTTTGTCTTGATTCTTTAGGAGCACTAAATAATCCAATTTTTTCAAAAACTGCTTCTCTAATTCCTCCCTTTTTTCTTCTACTCTCAGTTGCTTCAAACCTTTTTTTTATTAGTGATGGGTCTTTTGCATGTATTTCTTTCCACACGCTTTGCACAAATCCTTGACTTGCTTTAAATCCTTGATTTTGCAAACGAATACTTACATCTAAAAAAGTTAGCCCTCGTAAACACAATTCTTTTACCTTTTCTTTAACAATTTCTCTTGTTTTTTGTTCTCTAATTTTTTTTGCTTTAAAAGTAGCGATTTGTTCAGGAGTTAGTGGTAAGTAAGGATTTGAAGTTCTTTTTGTTTTTATGACAGAAGGGGTAACAATTGGTTTTTCTTTAATAGGGGTTTTTTTTATTCCTAAACCTACTCTTTTTTGTTGAATATAAGGTAATCTTGCCAGCACCATAATTAATTCTCCACAATAAGTAGTTAATAAACTAGACTTTTTATTCAAATCACACAAGTATTAAATAATTCTTACTCATTAATTATTATAGAGTAATTTTTATGCTTGAAGACTTTACTAAGGAGGATAAATCTACTTTTTTGTGGTTCTTAATAGCAGTACTAATTTATTTTGTTTATATTCAAGATTTTGTTATTGCAGTAGTGATTTTTCTTTTGTGGTTTTTTTTAAGATTTTATTGGAAGAGCTATTTTAAAAAAAATTAAAATTCATGAAAAATTATCTTTTTTTCTATTTCTTTTTTAGTTTTTTTTGTTTAAGAGAATCTTCTTTTCTTAAACCCGAATTTTTTCGGCCCACCAAATCTTTTTCCTTTATTTTTGTTTTTTAAGAATTTAGGCCGAGGTTTTCTTTCTCCACCAAATTCAGAATGAGTATTTGAGTGAGAAGGAGTGTGCGTTCTTTCTCCATATCCATCATTATCATCATATCTTCTTGGTCTTGGGTTGAAGTGTTTTTTTGGATAATCTTCTATTGGTGTTCTAAATTGTTTGTTTGCAAAATCAGTGTTTTCGCTGTGATGCATTTCATCCCCAGTGTTTGCTCCGTAAGTTTTTGGTGATTCTCCTCCATAGGAAGGTCTTGGACTTCTTCCAAATTGGGGTCTTGATCCTCTTCCAAAAGAGTTTCCTCCAAAGCTTCTTCTTCCAAAGTTTCCACCTGCATGGTTTTTGTTTCCACCAAATTCTTTTCTTGGGTAGTGACTTTCACTTCGTCTTCCCCCTCTATATCCTCTGTCCTCTCGATCATCCATGTGGTCATGGTCGGTTTTTATTAGTACTAATTGTTCAAATTCTGGAGTAGGTTCTTGTTTTACTTTTGCTTTTCTCATTATTGCGCTAAACTCTCTTCCCTCTCTTTCTGATACAAGGGTAATTGCTTCTCCTATTGCTCCTGCTCTTGCTGTTCTTCCAATTCTGTGTGTATAATCGTCAGGATCTTTTGGTACATCATAATTGTATACGTGTGAAACGTTTTTGATGTCTAGTCCTCGTGCAGCAACATCTGTTGCTATTAGTGCGTCTAAGTTTCCTTCTTTAAACATACTAACTGCATATGTTCTTTTGTTTTGAGAAATATCTCCATGTACTCCCATTACTTCGAGTCCTTGTTTTCGTAAATTTCTTGTAACTTTGTCTACCTCTCTTTTTGTTCGACAAAATACAAGTGCGGTTCCTTTTTTGTTTTTTAATAAATGAACCAATAGCGAGAATTTTTTTTCTCTAACTATTGAGTAAAATATTTGATTTAATTTACTAATATCCACGTGTAGTTTTTCTTTTATGTGTTCGGGATTTTTTAAATATCTTTGAGCCATTTTTTTTGCTTGGTCAGGCATTGTTGCACTGAACATTATTGTTTGTCTTTTTTTTGGAGTCATTTGTAAAATTCTGTCAACATCTTTTTCAAATCCCATGTCAAGCATTCTGTCTGCTTCATCAATTACCACTACTTGTATATTTGTTAGTGAAATTGTTCTTTGTTTTATATGGTCAAGTAATCTTCCTGGTGTTGCTACAATTATTTCTGCGTGTTGTGCCCCTTTAATTTGCCACTCATAACCTACCCCACCAAAAATACAAACAGTTCTTACTTTTGTGTACTTTGCCATTGAATCTAAGTTTTCTTTTACTTGTTGTGCTAGTTCTCTTGTTGGAGTCAAAATTAGTATTTGTCCTTTTAGTCCGATAGTAATTTTGTTTAAAATTGGTAAACCAAATGCAGCGGTTTTTCCTGACCCGGTTAGAGATTGTCCAATAATGTCTTTTCCTTCTAAAACAGCAGGGATACATTTTTCTTGAATGGGGGTTGCTTCTTCATAACCCAAATCTCTTATAGCGTTAAGTAGTTCAGCATTTAGTTTTAAATCTTCAAATTTCATTCTCTTTTCACTTCTATTTTATGTATGCTCTAACTAATTATTAATACGAGGGTTTAATATACTCGTTTTTTGATTCTAAAAAAATATTTTTTAAATAAAAAATAAGTTATTTAACTAGTGCTCTTCATTACTATGTTAGATGGTTGATAGAATTGAAATTAAAATTAGTGAGAGTGATTCACTAAAAAAACAGGTTCAAGGCACTCCTGTTGGTAAACACACTATTAAAGTGAATGCTTTTCTTAATGGTGCTCCAGCTGGGACTTGTATTTTGAATGTTTCAAGAGTTCATGAAAGTGCACCAGTTTCTGTAGGAATGCATTTACTGGATATGCCTTCTTCTGAAACAAAACTTCTCTTAACAGCAAGAAGATTGCTTAACTCAGTTGTTGGGGTTTGTAAAAAGAGAGGGATTACTCGTGCGACTTTTGTTCCTCACAAAAAAGAAAGATATGCTAAAATGTTAACTAAATACAGTGCACTTTTTTCACCACACGCTACACTTGGTGGTCATTTTTATTTTGACCCTACAAAAAAACCTCTTATTTATCGAGAAAAGTTTTTTACTGAGTTTAGACAAAAATCGCAAGCAGTGCATAAACCTCTTGCCCCAAAATTTGTTAATGCAAGGATCGCAAAAAACATTCATGCTCCAGCTAGGCGTCATTAGTTTTTATTTTTTTTAGCATTGTGATTTTTATGTTTAGATATATGCTTGCTCCGCTTGAAAATTATTCTGGTCCTGCTTTTAGATCTCTTTGTCACAAGTATGGAGCTGACTTGACTTTTACTGAAATGGTTCGTGTGGAAGGGATTTTAAGAAATAATAAAGCAACTTTATCAAAAATGGTTTTTCCTAATAACACTCCTGTTGAAATTCAATTACTTCCAGGGAACGAAGCTCAACTGGATTCTTACATGGGTTCTTTTAAGAATTTTGAAGGATTCAAAGGATTTAATTTGAATTTGGGTTGTCCTAGTGTTGAAATAATTAAAGCTGGTAGAGGGGCTGGGATGGTTAAGCGATTATCAAAAGTAGATCGATTAGCAAAGATAGTTAAAAAACACAATTTTCCTTTCTCAATAAAACTTCGACTTGGTGGGACGGAGTTTGAAAAAAAACACAAAGTGTATTTAAGAATACTTGAAAATATTGATACTGATTATTTTATTTTGAATCCAAAACATGGAATGCAAAGTAGTGCTGAAGTTGAAGATGATTCAGTTTACCCTGAATGTGTGGATTTATGCAAATCAAAAGGAGTTTCTTTGATTGCTAACGGAGGAATTAGTTCAATTAAGAAAGTGGAAGAATTAAAAAAAATTGGATTAAGCGGGGTAATGATTGGGAGAAGCGCAATGAAAAACCCTGCAATTTTTAATCAATTGAAAGGAAAAGAGATTCCATCAAAAAACGAAATTACAAAAGAATACAAAGAGTTAGCTGAGAAAATTAAAGAGAATGATAAGTACTTCAAGAATTATTTAGAATGGAACTCAAAACAAAAGTAATCCAATTTTCTAAAAATAAGCCCCAACACCCATGTTTTGACTTATTTTTTGACCCACCAGGCCTTTTGGATTAGTGTTGAAAAAATAATTATTCTCTAATTTGTAATTGGTTTTCTGTTTCTCTAAACCAATTTGATAGTGTTTCTGAAGTTGTTTCGGTGATTCTACTTGCACTTGAGTAGATACTTCTCCCAATTCTTGGAAAAGTTAGTCTTCCTGGATGTTCGCTTACAAAATTTATCCAATCCATTCAATATCACCGTAACTATTACATCCTAAGCTATATATAAATAAGTAGCTTTAAAAACATTACTAGCTATATATTGTATAGTGGTTATTTATTATGAAAAACTCTGTCAAATCAACACCATTAGAAATTGCTTTGTTAAGTATTGGAAAAAAATTTGATCTTCAAATAATTGATTCTATTAAGAATAATGGCGGAAAGGCCAGATTTAACCAAATAACTAAAGATATTCCTTCGATTAATCCAAGAATTCTCTCAATGCGACTTAAATCTCTTGAACAAAGTAAGCTAGTTGAAAAGCATTTAATATTAGGAACTCCTGTAAAAACTGAGTATTCTTTGTCCAAAAAAAGCGAACCTTTGATTGAAATTATTGAAAAATTAAAAATTTGGGGCGAAAAGAACTAATTTTTCTTCATAAAATTCCACTACTCTTAATTCGCTTCCACTAATCTTAAGCTCACTTCCAGTAAACCCCTCTATACAACCACTATTAACATCAAATTAACCAACAAAAAACAAATTAGCTTAATTTAAAATTAGTAAATAAAATTATTCAAAGAATTTTTCTACTTCTTTTTCAGGGTTAGTAGTTTTTACATATTCAAAGTTCTTCGGGTAGAACTTTTTGTATCTTTCTTCCCCAAACCTTTCATCAAGGAAAACACAAACCCCTCTATCAGTTTCGGACCGTATTACTCTTCCAGCAGCTTGAATTGCTTTTGAAAAAGCTGGCCCATTGTATGCATAATCCCAACCTTTTGCAAACCTTTGTTCATAAAACCTAATTAGTGCGTCTGAGTAGATACTTACTTTTGCAAATGGAACTCCCACCACTATTGCGCACAAAAGGTGTTCTCCAGGGAAATCCACCCCTTCCGCAATTGATCCACCCGAGACCGCTAAGAGTACCCCTCCAAAAGCATTCCCAAGTGCCTTAAAAGAATTAATCATTTTGTGTTTTTCTTCATTACCCATTTCTTGGGTTTGTGAAAGTATTTTTCTGTTTGTTTTAATAGTAGGAGAAATTGAATTAAGCATTTCAAAGGAAGGGAAAAAAACTATTGTGTTTCCAGGAACTTTTGAAATTATTTTACTCACTTTTTCCCCAATAAGCGAGTAACTTTCTGTCCCTCTATTTGTGTATTTTGTGCTTACTCCTTCCACCACAATATTGAGCCTGTTTTTTTTATCAAATGGGCTTTCGTATTCTTTCATTTCTGCTTTTTTTATTCCGAGAATGTCTTTATACATCTCTAGTGGAACTAAAGTTCCTGACATTAAGACTCCTGCGTGTACTTGGTTTAGTACTTCGCCCCCAATTTCTTCAATATCAAGCGGATAGATGCTTACTCTAAGTCCATTTCTTCTTTCAATCACATGAAGCGTGTTTTCTTTTTCTCGTAAGAGTTCGTGCATGAATTCCCAAACCATCAAAAGGTAGCAACTTTCTGTTTTTGCTTTTCGCATAAATTTTCCAGCAGTTTCAAGAACGATCTCTTCTTTCCCTTTTACTATTTTTTTGAATCCATCAAAATCTTCCATAGCTAAAATTGCTTCATTTTTACTTAGAGAAAGTTTCTTTCCTAAAGAAATAATCTCTTTCCCAAGATCGTTCATTAAAAATTCTACTTCAAAGTCCCCAGCAGATTTTGCTTCTTTTGATGCTCTTTCTACCGCATCCGCATTGAGTGAAGAGGACAACATATCTCGTAATCTGTTCGGCACATTGTGTGCTTCATCCACTATCACAATTACATCCTCAAGAGTGATACCATTTGGAGAAAGTATTCCAGTTCTAATATCTTTGTCAAAAAGGTGAAAGTAATCTCCAATTATCACGTCCGCTTTTTTTGCCATTTCAAGTGTTATTTCATAAGGACAAAGTGATTTTACTTCACAAATCTCTTTCATGAATAAATAATTATTATTAAATTGCCCAAGAGTGTCTTTTTTTCTCCGAATATTTATTGCTTTTTGTTTTGGAGTAACTCCATGACAATTTTCATAATATCTGCAAGAGTGTTCTTTCTTTTTCTTATTGCAAGCTTCATAGAATCCATAATTTACATTTTTTATAAAAGGATCCAGACACATTTGTTTTCTTCCAACTAGATCAACAGAGGTTACTCCAAGATCAAATTTTTTGTTAATCTCTTTTATTGTGTCAATTACTATTTGATGTTGGGACACTTTGGGAGTAATAAAAAATATTTTTTTACTATTCTCTCTTGCGTAAGAAATTATTGGAGCAAGTGAAGAAACTGTTTTTCCTAAACCCGTTGGAGCGTGGGCTAAAAGTACTTTGTTTTTGTCAAGACAATTTGCAATATCAGTTATCATTTCTTTTTGTTGCTTTCGAACAACTTCATAAGGAAAAAACACTTGCATAGAAAACATCGCCAAAAAATTTACTTTAAAAAACACTTCGCTTAAAATAAGTCAACAATATTAGTGTTATAAAGATTTGTAAAGTAAAAAGCCGATGAATGATTAATATTAAATCTTTGTTTGTTTTAATTATTGAAATGAACTCTAAGCTAACTTATGCTCCGCTTAATGCTTCAACTTTTAATAAATTTGAAAAATTTAGAGAAAGTGTTGAAAAAGATTTTGTTAAAGAGGAGAAAAAACCTAAAAAGAAAAAGAAATTAAACCCATTAAAGAAGAAAAACTTAAAAATAATTTTGGCTTTTGATAAATCAAAAATTGTTGGATACATTTCTTATGGGTTTAACAAAAACCGTGGTTGGATTAGAGGAATTGCTATTAAAAAAAGTTACAGAAATAAGGGAATTGGCGAAAAGTTGTATAAAAATGCAATTAAAAAAATTTTGAATAAAAAAATAAAGAAAATTGTGGTTAGAACTTGGAGTTCAAATATCCCTGCAATTAAACTAATCGAAAAAATTGGTTTTGTTAAAACAAGAACTATCAAAAAAATTAGGGTTAATGGGGACGATACTATTTGGTTTAAATTAGAAAAAAAATAAAAAAATTGAACAAAAAAGTTGTCTTAGTAAAAGCTATTTGCTTTTACTTGACCCCGTGCCCAAATGGGCACTTGGTCCAACAAATTGAGTTTAAATAAAAAAGTTTTATTCTACTCTTAGTGAGAGTGTTTTTGTTTTTTTGCTTGTTACATATTCCCATGAGTTGTTGTAGTGTTCTGCAACTAGTATTCTAATGTCATGTACTCCTTGAGTAACGTTTGCTTTTGGAAAGATGTCAAAGTATTCTCTAAATCTTTCTCCTGGAGCCATTGATTCGAATTTTTTTGTTTGAAATTGACTTCTTCCGCCCTTGTCAAATGCTATGTAATCGTCAAGTACTATGTCTAGTGAAATCATTGCGGTTTTGTTTGTGTTGTTTATTAGTTCTACTAATAGTTCTACTGGTTTTCTTTCTGCTAAAACCATTCTTATTGGTGTTAGTTCTGCTCTAAGTTCTGCCATTTTTTGTTTCACCCTTTTATTTACAAACACTAATGCGTTACTTATTTAAAAATGCTTCTTTTTTGGAAAGTAAAGTTGTTTTTTCACCATCTTCCTCCGCTTCCCCCTCCAGAGAATCCGCCCCCGCCTCCCAAACAGTGTCCTCCCCCACCAAAAGAGCCTCCTCCAAAAGAACCGCCGCCAAATCTACCAGATCCACTTCCACCATAAGTAAAGGCTTCTTTAGGCATAAATCCTATTATTAGGGTAATTACTGTAAAAATAATTAGAACAATAATTACAAATAAACCTACAACCCAATCAAGAAGTAGAAAAATAAAAAAAACAATGAAATCAAAAAGTATTAAAGAAATTATCCCTTTTTTCCAATTTTTTCTAATATACACTCCAATAATTATTCCAAAAAAAACAAACACATAAAATAAATCAAAAAGTACTGAAAAGGCAAAACTAGTGCTTGAAGGCACCCCCAAATTTTCTTGAATACCCGAAGAGTTATACTTTTCTAGTATTGCTGGGTCTTTGTTAACATATTGATTAATATCATTTACTGCTCCGATTAACCCTGAGTAATAATCTCCTGCTCGAAAATTGTTAGGAAAATTATTTTGCCCAATTTTTTGTGTTACAATATCAGGGAGTGTTCCTTCAATTCCTTTTGCGGTTGCAATAAACCATTCTCGATCATTAATTGCAATTAAAATTAATATTCCATTAAAGATTTCTTTTTTTCCAACTCCCCAACTATTTCCTAAGGCAAATGCATAATCAGAAATTGCTCTTCCTTCTGTTGAATCAATTATAGCAATTGCAATTTCTACCCCAGTTTGTTGAGATATTTCCCAAACTTGGTTTTCTAGTATTTGTTTTTGATTTATGTCAAGTACACCCACATAATCATTAACAAATGCAGTTGGTGCAGACAAGTTCTCTTGTGTAGTTGCATAGGTAAGAGAAAAAAATAGGGTGAAGAAAACAAAAAAGAAAAATAGTTGTTTCATTTTTGTTTCCCTCAAATTTTTTCAAAATTCACTTTTTTATTGTAGTGTTTCACTAACATCCACTGCATTTTCTGCTCCACTTTCAGCTGCAAAATATTCTTTTTGAGTAAATCCACTCATTGATGCAACAAAGTTGTTTGGAACTACTTTTATCATTGTATTATACTCTTTTACAGAGTTGTTATATTCCCCTCTAGCAAAAGCTACTCTGTTTTCTGTTCCTTCAAGTTCTACCATTAAATCTTGATAAGCTTGTGTTGCAACTAAAGTTGGATAATTTTCTGTTATCACGAGTAGTTTTGAAATTGTTGATTCAATTTCATTAGCTGTTTCTAGTTTTTGTTGTTGACTAGTTGCACTTTGCCATTGACTTCTCAGTTCAGTTAATTTTGTTAATGTTGTTTGTTCAAAATTTGCTTCTTTATTTACTACTGCAATTACGTTTGGTATTAAGTCTATTCTTCTTTGATATTGTACTTCTACTAGACTCCATTGTCCTTCTACTTTTTGTTCAGCTGTAACTAAACCGTTGTAGATTCCAAAGTAAGTTAGTGCTAATATTACTATTACAATTCCTATTGCAAGAATTGCTCCTAAAAATATCCATTTTGATTCCAAATTTTTCACCCCAGAAAAAATTTTTCTTAAATTATTAAGGAACGAAAGTATTTAATTAGCCAATAGTCTAACTTATGCATGGCTAAATCATTTTCAAAAAACCAAATAGTCGGGTTACTAATCATACTTTCACTAGCAATACCATACATTCCAATTGTTTCTGCAATTGATCCATTAATGAAAGTATTATTGTTCCTTGCAGCAATTTGGTTACTTATTAAATAATTCAAATTAATTTACTTAATTTCAAAAGAGAAAGTAATAAAAACTCCAAAGAATACTCTATTTCTAAAGGAAATAGTTTATTTCCTTAGTTTTTTTAAAAAAATTGTGAGTGTGAAAAAAATGATTCCTGAAGCAGAACTAATTAGAAAAGAAGTTATTTTACGTAAAATGGATTTTCCTGCGAGTGTTTCTTTAACAAAGAACTCTTTACTTCGTTGGTGTGCGCTTTCTACTGGTTTTATTTCTCCAAAAGAATCAAGAGATAAAGGTTTAATTATTCTTGACGGTTTGTTTGTTTTACTTTTTACAAAAAAAGAAAATCCCACCACTCTTGAAATCCAATCTTACATTAAAGAAAAAACTAAAGCCGATTTTAGTGAGAAACTAATTCGTTATCATTTAAATAGATTAATTGATCTTGGAATAATTTCAAGAGACGGACTTAAATACAAAATCAACCCCGCACCAAGTTCAGATAATAGAAATTCTTTAGCTGATAGTTTTGATCATTGGGTGAAAAAAGAAATTGAAACAGAACTCGCAAAAACAAAAACCGCACTAGAAAAACTTCAAGACGCGTACAAAAAATAATTTCCAAGTGAAATTTATGAACAAAAACACTCCAAGAGAATCTACACTAAAATTTATTGAAGAGATAAAAAGTAAGAACAAAAGAACAACCACTTTTTTAGGAGAAAAAATAATTATTCACAAAAATGTTTTTCCTGTTGATTCTGTTTTTTCTTTTTCTTCAAAAATCACTGCAAAAAGAATTCCAAAAAACGTAAACAGTGTTCTTGATGTTGGAACTGGAACAGGAGTTCAATCAATAATTGCTGCAAAAAGAGGGGCGAAAAAGGTTTTAGCAATTGATATTGACAATAATTGTTTGAAAAATACAAAAGAAAATGTAAAGTTCCATAAATTAGAAAAAATTATTAGTATTAGAAAAAGTAATTTATTTAAAAATGTAAAACCTAATGAAAAATTTGATTTAATTATTTCTCAATTACCTTTTGCAGATGCAAAATACAAAGACAAAGTTAGTCATTTTTTATTTGACAGTGATTTTAAATTACATGAAAAATTTTTAAAAAGTGCAAAGAAATATTTAACTAAAAACGGAAAAATATTTATCCCAAGCGGAGAAATTGCTAATGAAGAAAAACTTTTAGAGTTAATAAAAAAATATAATTACAAAATTGTAAAAGTGCATAAAGAAATTTTTCAAGATTTAAAATGGAAACTTTATGTTTTAAAATAAAAAGAATAAAAAAAGTTTTAAAAAATTAAATTAGCTCTAATTTTTTATTTTAAATTTTATTTTAATCTTACCGAATCAAGGTTTCTTATTGCTGTTGAAGTTATTCCAAACTTTGCTGCAATTGTTTTTGAGAATTCAATTGATCGTGATGGATCTCCGTGGTTTACGATTACTCTTTTTGGTTTTGGTTTTAGTGAGGACATGTATCCCATTAGTTCGTTAAAGTCAGAATGTCCCGAGAATCCGTCGATTGTTTCTATTCTCATTTTTACTTCGATTTTTTTTGTTCGACCGTTGTCACTTATTGGGAATGTTTTTAGTCCTTGTTGGATTTTTCTTCCAAAGGTTCCTTCTGCTAAGTATCCAACGAACACTAAGGTGTTTGCTTGATTTTCTGCTAGTTTGTAAAAGTAATCTAACACTGGTCCTCCGTTCATCATTCCACTTGTTGCAATTATTATTGCTCCGCTTTCTGAAACTATTTTTTCTCTATCTTCTTTTTTTGCTTCAAGGAAGATTGGAGAATCAAATGGAGAGTCGTTTGTTAAAATTCTTTTTTCAAGACTTTGTCGCAAATATTCTGGATACGCTGTGTGTATTGCACTCGCTTCCCTAACCATTCCGTCAACATAGATTTTGTTTTTTTCGTTTAGTAATCCTTTTTTGTAAGCGTCTTCAATAACCATACAAATTTCTTGTCCTCTTCCAACACCAAATACGGGTATTAATATATTTCCACCAAATTGAGTAGTTTCTTGGATTATATCAATTAATTTCTTTTCCGATTCTATTCTGTTTAATTGTACAGCATCTCTTGATCCATAAGTTGATTCTACTATTAGTGTTTCAAGCCTTGGGTATCTTACATCAATGTTATCAAATAATCTTGTTGCTCCATATTTTATGTCCGCACTGTAAACTACATTGTGTTCTCCTTCTGCAATATTTATGTGAACTGATGATGACCCTAAAATGTGTGCAGCGTTGTGGAAGGTTAACCTCATATCCGGCGCAATGTCTGTTACCTCTCGGTATTCTCTTGTTATTGTGTGCATTAATGCATTTTTTACATCCGCTTCTGCGTAAGGAGGAGTTTTGTCTTGTGATAAACTTACATCTAAAAAATCAAATTGTAAAAGAGTGGATAAGTCTCTTGTCGGTTCTGTTGAATAAACCGGTCCGTCATAACCTAATCTGTATAAGTATGGGATTAATGCTGAGTGGTCTGAGTGTGCGTGACTTAGTACAATCACATCTATTTCACTTAGTGGATAACCAAGTCCGTCAATGAATGGGTAAGGATCATCGTTACTAAAGTTTAGTCCTGCATCCATTAATATTTTTGTGTTGTGAGTTTCAAGTAGCATGCAACTTCTTCCAACCTCTCTAAATCCACCTAACCCAGTTAGTCTAATCCATTGATGGTTACTGTGAGAAAGTTCAGCATATATTTGTTCTGCAGTTTTTAGTAAGAATTTTTTTCGCTCATCAACGTGTTTGTGTAAGTGTTTTCTTATTCCTGAAAGTGTGTCTGATTTTGTTGTTGGTGCTCTAATGATTCTTGGAACCCATCCTGTTTCAAGAACTATTTTTTTTGAGATTTCTCCGCCTTTTCCAATAACTATTCCTTTTTTCACTGCTTCAATAACTACTTCGCTAAAAGGTTCTTCAAAGTAAATATCTTTAACATCAGCTTCTTTTGGAATTAGTTCTAGTATTTTTGCTTTTGATTGTTCTAGTGGACCTAAAAGAGATTTATCTGTTCTAATATTTACTCTCTTTTTTAGTTCGAAAGCAATTTTTGAAACATAATTATCTGCTGAAAAGAATGCACCAGGATTTTTAGTGTAGATTACTACTTCAGGCCCTTCCATTTCTACTTTTGTTACTTGGCAAGAAGAGGGAAGAATTATTTTTAATTTTTCTTCAATATCTTGAACTATTTTTAATTTTTGTACTGCCATTTATCATTTCACCATTTTTTTTAATTTTAATATTTTTTTAATTATTCAACTGCCTCTTTTATTCACAGATTTAATTTTTATTTTTTCAAAATTATTTTTTTATTTTTTAAAACAAATCAAAGTTGTCCAAGATTTTGTGTCTAAAGTCAGGGGCAATTTTATTTTTTTAAAATAATTTAACATTTGTAATTCTTTTTTGTTTTTTTAGTCCTAAGCATTTATTTTTTTGTAAAATTTAGTTTTACTTTTGCTATTATTTCATCAATTTTTGCAGTTTCAACAGCTCTTGTTCCTTTTGAATCAATAATAATCATCATTATTGATTTTCCACCAGTGTAAATATCTCTATTTTTTGAAGCAACTATTGCTTTTATTGCTAACGCGATTGCTTCTTCTTCTTTCATATTTGTTTTAAATTCCGAATCAAGTGTTGTTAGAGCAAATGTTGTTCCTGAACCAGTTACTGCATATTTTGTTTTTGGAGAAATACACCCATACGGAGTTAATTCATATAATTCTGGTTGTGAATTTATTCTCCCAATTATTGGAGCAAAAATGAATGGATAATATCTGTTCCCATTTAATACATTTGATAATAAATTTGTTACAGCTTTTGGAGTAATTTTTGTTTCTCTCTCAATTTCATATAAATTCGCTTGTGCTTTTAAAAATCTTATAACTGCAAGTGAGTCCCCTACTGCACCAGAAATTGTTAATGACACTTTGTCAGTTATTTTATATATTTTTTGTGCATCATCATCAGCAGCCATGTGTCCCATTGTTGCTTGTTGATCAGCTGCAAGTACTACAAAGTCTTTTCCAATTATTCCTACCGTAGTTGTTCCTGTTTTTTTTGCTTCAGCTTGTGCGTTAGCATTAACAGGACCATTAGCCGGAGTAAATCTTACTCTCTCACTAATGAGGCTTATTGGTAATCCTTCTATCTCGTTATAATGACTCATAAAAATCAAGTCGCTAAAAAGCAGTAATAACTAATTCAGTTAGTGAAACCTTTAAAAAGGTATTTAATTCCAGAAATTTTTTGAATAATTTGTCCCAATTTTTTATTAAATTTTTTTTATACTTAATAAACCACACATTTGTATTTTTTTATCAAAAAATCAATAATATAAAGAGAGTGTTTCCTAATTTAGAAGAAGTAAATTTTAATTTTAAATTAACTTGTAAAATCAATGGTGTGTTTTGTGCCAATTAATGTTCCTGACAATTTGCCTGCTGCAAAAATACTTGAAGAAGAAAATATTTTTGTAATGAAACAATCTCGAGCGATAAAACAAGATATTAGACCAATGGAAATTTTATTACTAAATTTAATGCCTGATAAAATCACTACTGAATCTCAAATTCTTAGAATGATTGGTAATTCTCCTCTTCAAACAAATATTACTTTTATTCACCCAAAAAGTCACGAGTCAAAAAACACTTCAAAAGATCATTTGATTTCTTTTTACAAACATTTTGATGAAATTAAAGACAGAAAATTTGATGGACTAATTATTACAGGAGCACCAGTAGAACATTTAGATTTTGAAGAAGTAGATTATTGGAAGGAATTAGCACAAATAATGGAGTGGAGTAAAAAGAATGTTTCTTCAACTTTTCATATTTGCTGGGCAGCTCAAGCTGGACTTTATTACCATTATGGAGTAAAAAAATATCCTTTAAAGAAAAAAATGTTTGGAATATTTCTACACAAATTAAATAAAAAAAATGTTAAACTTTTAAGAGGCTTTGATGATACTTTTTTTGTCCCTCATTCAAGACATACTGAAATAAGAAAAAGCGATGTTGAGAATATTAAAGAACTTGAAATTTTGTCAGAATCAACTGAATCTGGTTTGTATTTAATTGCAAGTAAAGACGGTAGACAATTTTTTATTACTGGTCATTCTGAATATGATGCAAACACTCTAAAAAATGAATATGAGCGAGATGTTGCAAAAGGATTAAGTATTGAAGTTCCAAAAAATTATTATCCTTCAAATAATCCAAAAGAAACTCCTTTTGTTTCTTGGAGAGCTCATGCGAATTTGATTTATTGTAATTGGTTAAACTATTATGTTTACCAAGAAACTCCTCACGATTTGAAAGAAATAAAATAATTCAAAAAAATTTAATTTTTATAAAAAATTAGACTACTTAATTTTTTTTATAATAGAGGGGCAAGTATTTTTTTTAGTTCCTCATAGGTTTCTGCGTGTGGTAATTTTTCTGATTCAACTAATTCTTTTTTTGCTCTAAACAATATTCCAACTTTTGCTCCGTGAAGCATTTTTAGATCGTTAAAACTATCCCCGATAGCGATTGTTTCAAATCCAGCGTCTTTGAATCGATTAATCATTTCTATTTTTCCGTCCTTTTCACGAAAATTATACCCAACAATTTTATTATTTTTTATAATTAAAGTATTCGCACACATAAATGGGTACCCTAATTTTTTCATTAATGGCATAATGTATTCATAGAATGTTCCTGTTAGTATCACTACTTGGGCTCGTTCTTTTAACCAATTAATAAATTCTTCAGCGCCAGGAAGGGGTTGCATTTTTTCAACAACTTTGTTTACCTCTTTAATCCCATAATTTTTTTCTTCAAGTATTTTTAAACGCATGTCCATTAGTTTTGCATAATCCGGAATGTCTCTTGTAGTTAACATTAGTTCTTTAATTTTTGTTTCTTTTGAAAACTCTTGCCAAAATTCTGGCAATAACACTCCTTCAAGGTCTAAACAAACAATTTTCATAAAAAAAACCTTTTTTGAATATTTTTTTAAACAAAATTCAGTTAGTGTAAAGAAAGTTTAGAGGAGAATAAATTTTATTTAAATAAATTTATTTTTTCTCTTCAGTTTTTGTTTCTTCTTTAGTTTCTTTCTTTTTTTCTGGCAATTCTTTGAATTCTAATTCAATTCCAAAGTCTTTACCAAGTCTAGTAATTGATTCGTTTATTTTTTCTAAGTTCTTTAGTGTGTCTTTTTCTAGTTCCACAATTAATTTGTTTTCTTTAATTTCTTTTTTTGCTCCAGGAACAAACGCATAGTATTTTTCAAATATAGTCTCTGCAATTTCTTTTTTGTCAGTGATTTCTTTTTCAACAGTTATTTCATATTCTATTTCTCTTCCTGCTAATGCGTGGTTGAAATCTACTCTTACTCTTCCTCCACTAACACTTTGTACTCGACCGTAAGCTTTTCCTACACTAATAACTAGCCCAGGTATTGGTTTTATTTTTTGGTCAGTGAATACTTTTATTGGAGTTATTCTTACAAGATCGTTTTTTCTTTCTCCAAAAGCATCTTTTGGAAGCATTTTTACTTTTCTTGTCTCCCCCACCTTCATTGTCATTAATTCTTTTTCAACTAGAGGCAAAAGTTCATGTTCTCCTGTTATAATAGTTAGTGAATTGTATTTTCTTTTTGGGTCAAACATATTGTTTTTTTTAGCAATTTCTGCGTCTGTTGTGTCAAATACTCTTCCTTCTAGTAGTTCTTTTCCGTTGAAAGCAACACTAAGTATTTTTTTGTTTTCGTTTGTTTCATTAACCATTTTTTTCACCCAATTAATTTGTTATAATAAATTCCTGATTTGAGAAGCTTTTTAAAGCCATTTATACCGCTTTAATTATAGAGTAATTTGTTAAAAAATTTTTAAAAATTGTTTAATTTTGTGTGATTTTTATGAACAATAATGATGTTGTTAAGTGGCTTGGAATAATTGTTCTTGTAGCAATGTTTGGTTCGATGATTGCTGCTGCTTTTCTTTACGGCCCAACAAGTAACAATTCAGCTTCAGATTTAAGTAATGAACAACTTGTTTCCACAACAGAAGAATTTTCTTATGATATTTCTTTTGAAACAACTGCGTTATCAGAATTAAGTGCTTTGAGATTAGTTGTTAAATCAAATTCTACTGACAAAGAATTAGTTGACGCTAGTGTTTCAAAAATTGAGGGAGTAAACAAGTTGTCTTCAAAGTTTACTAATCTTGCTGATTTTAATGGTTGGTTTTATTACGCTGAAATTTATTTAAAAAAGGGAAGTAATGCTTCTCTTGTTGCAAAAAATATTTTAGCACTAGAACATTTTTCTCAAGATGCACAAGATAGTCAAGTAGTAAAATATATGACAGTTAAAACCCCAGAACAAGTTAAGTTAACTAATACTGATTTGAACATTTCAAGAGATTATAATTTTGAAATTACTACAGTTAGTGCTCTTGTTGATACTAACACTAATCCAAAAGACGAGCTAATGGTTTCTGGAACAATAAAATTAATTGGAAACGCTATTAGTTATTTAGAACTAATGGAACAAATTAATTTAACAAAATACTATGAAAGTATGAGTGATTTGAATTTAGAAAACGAAATCACAATTAATGAAGATTTGAATTCTATTGAAGAAGATTTAAACACTACTTCAAATGATGAAAATTCAACAAATGAAATTTTTATTGATTTGAATAATTAAATTATTTAATTCAAATTTATTTAATTCTAAATTATTCTCCTAATTTAAATTAAAAAAAAGTTTTAAGAAACTAAACAGCACTTTTAAATATAAAAAAAGCGTTAATTCAACATGAAGTCAAATGGGTTTAGAGCGCAAGGAACTATAGAATATTTAGTTATTGTTTCAATTGTTGTTATTCTTCTTTTAGTAATTGCTTATTTATTTTTTAATGTTTTTCAAAATGGACTTGGAGAAGATTCTTTATCCTCTGCCCAAAATGTTAATTATTGGAATAATCAATCTGTGGGTTTAACCGATGCAATAATGGATGAAAACGGGGACGCAGTTTTTGTTTTAAGAAACAATACTGAATACCCATTGAATTTAATTGGGTACAAGTTAGGGGAGAATGAGTATACTATTGAAAATGGAATTTTGTTTAACCCTAATGAAAAGAAATCTGTTTTTTTCCCAGAAGCAAATTCTTGTAATGGAACAAACACTTGTTCTTTTGATAAAATAGTTTTTTACTATACTCCTGTTGGTTTGTCAAAGAGTCTTTTATCGGGCGGAGCGAGTTTAGTTGTTGAAAAAAAAGATTCAGTAACTTGGACTCTTGCTGGCGGAACAAATCCTTATGTTTGTGTTGCTGCTGGAGAGTTAAGTGTTTGTGAAAATATTTCAAGTGGAGATGATACAAACACTCAAACTGCTGGTTGGACTGATGCTGATGGTAATTGGTTAACTAACATTAATACTAATGATAATAATATTTCTACAAATTTTTTAAAAGTAAATTCAGTATTAAATGATTCAAATAATTTGTGGGGAATTGTTCATTGTCCTGACGGAAATATTATTGTTGGATATGTTGAGGGATTTACATGTTAAATAAAAAATCTTTAGATTTTTTAATGTCGCAAAAACAAAATGTTTTTGCTCCAGAAAAAAAAATTGATAACAAAATTAACTTAGAAAAGCGTTCTGAACTCAAAAAAAATTTATTAAAAACTGGAGCAGCAATTGTTACTGCTGGAGCACTTGCTAGTAGTGTTAATGCTTCTAGTATTTTTTATCGTGACGAAGCAGGTAACTTAACTGATATAAAATCTGGTTCGACAAAAATTATTTTAAAAGACCAAGAGCTAACTCAAGCAAATTGGTATCTTGAGGGAGGAAAATATAAATATAATTTTACTAATTCAAACATTGTTGATAATTCTTGCATAACTATTACCCCTAACATTGCTACTGAATCTATTGCTCAAAGTGCTCAAATTTATTCTTACATTACCATTGATTTTGCAACAAACACTGCAACTCTTGTTGCACAAAATCGACCTTTAGCTAATATTATTGTTGATGTGGTGATAATGTGAGTGCTACTGGAAAATTTATAATGAGTAGTATTAGCGGTGGCGGAGGAATTGAATTAAAAAATATAAAAACTATTAGTGCAATCGTAGACAAAGATGTTGTTGCTGGAGACAAAGTAATTATTGATACTTCTCCACCCGAAACAACTATGCTTGAAAGTTATCCTACATCTACTATTTATGCTAATTATTTAAGTCCTGATGAGGAATTATTAATTTGTTGTTCTGCTGCTTCTCCGAGTATTGCTTTGTATAAAAGAAATTCTGTTACAAAAAAATATGAACAACAAAACTTTGTTTTCAGCAGTGTTTTTGCTAGTCCAAAATATTGGCTGACGATTAGTCCTGATTGGAAATATATTATTGCAGGCAATGGTGTATCAAATGCTTCCCATTATCCAACTGTAGTCTTATTAAAAATAACCGATAATGGGGATGGCACTTATAAACTTGAGGAAACTTCTACTAGTGTTGCTTTTAGTAAGGCTAATGAAGTGGTTAATGTTTATAGGGGACAATTTTATGATAATCGGACTGCGATTGTTCCAACTTCTGTAGGGATTAAGATTTGGAGAATTAATGAAGATGAATCGGTCACTACAGTTAAAACAGAAGGTGCTCTTTCAACCTTGCGTGATTTAAAAATGACCAGCGATAAGTCTATTGTTCTAGCTTCTTGTGCTACTGTTACTACTCCCTTGCTTGGGTGGGCTTTGGCTTATGATTCTGGTACAGATATTTTTACTTTTACGGCTAAAAGTATTCCTTACGAGGTTACTACTCACGCAGGTTATTTTTTAGACATAAATTCTAGTGATGATAGAGTTGCTTTAACTTCAAATACAATGTCTGCATATTCTAGACATGTTTTCTTTTGGGAGATTACTGGGGCAGGAGCTTTGAATGTTATTCCTTGGCCTGGTAGTGGTAGTTGGTATGTACAATATAATTTTCCTGCAAATCCAGTGTTTTCGAAAACAAGTCCCTATTTATGTATGGTTAATGGTACTTATGGTGGTAACAGAGTATATATTATTAATACTGCCAGTACTACTAATTGGGCACCTATTTCTATCGAAACGGCGAGTATTGGTCCGATAGAACTTTTATCAAATATGGCGTTAGCGGATGGTTCTTTTATGTGGATTTCTTCAAGAGGTGTTACTTATACTGTCTGGTATGATACATCTGTTTCTTTATGGAAATTTGGCACAAGATTTAGAGGGTTAAGCACACACGTTAATGCTTCAATGAATGTTGAAAGAACTTATGGTGCTAGTTGTTTGAGTCTAGCTTCTGTGAAAATTTATAAGAAAAATTCTAATGGTTTTTTTGATACTTTTTATGAACATGTTGGTACTGGTACTGTTTCAAATAGTGCCTATACTTTAGCTTGGTTAGATGAGTATCATTTGTTAGTTCAATATTATTCAAGTATTGCTTCTGAAAGATTAAAACTTTTTACTATTAATCCTGCTGATGACAGTGTTACTATTAGTTATGCCGATGTTGCGGTTGCTAGTTGGTTGGTTGATTGTGGATTAATTCATAGTCCTACTAACTCTAATGTTTGGTATTGGAGTATTGCTAATTGGACTACTTCTGCTAGTTATATTTATAAAATTGATTTAACTGCAAACACAATTACTAAGTTAGCTAATCCTACAACTTTGCCTACTGTTTCCTGTGGTTATTTGCGTACTTATGGAACAAGTATTTTATTAGGTTCTACTGCAAACACAACTACTGAAACTTTTTATAAATATGATTTAGATGAATCGGGTGGAACTCCAATTTTTGTTAAAGATACTATTGTTCCATTTAAAGATACTAAGTCTGAACTGTGTTATCATTGGATGATGCTTAATGATACTACTGCTGTTACTGAAACAAGGTATAATAATTATTTGATTGTGTATAAATTGATTGATGGCGCTTGGGTTAAACAATCAAATTATCCTTGGAGTATTATTTATCCAACCTCAACAAATGCTTTTTTTAAAAATATTCATTTTGTTTCATCTCAACCAGGTTCTGCTTTTAATGGATATAATCATATGATGCTTGATGATGAAGGAGTATTAAGAGAAACCAATTTGAATTATGGTATGTTATTACTTAGTAATGGAGTATATTTACCAGACCCTTACCCTGAAAAATTAATTACCTCAACAAACCATCAAATATTAAATACTGAAACTTTATTGGCTTACAAGATGGATAGTGCAACTCAAAACCCTGGAACAAAAATGCCTGAGGGCAGAGTAAAGTATGATGCTAGTGCTAGAACAAATGCAGTCATACAAATGGAATTAATTTGATTAATTATAAAAAAAATTAAATTATTTTTAGGAGTTGATGTAAAATGGCATTGTTTGGTCTTGGTACCCCTGAAATAATTTTGTTGCTTGTTGTTGCAGCAATTTTCTTTTTTGGAGCACCAAAAGTAAAAGATTGGTTAAGTACTTTTAATAAAACAAAAAAAGAAGCTAAAAAAATGGTTAAAGAATGAATCTATTAAAATTTCTTGGTGGGCTTTTTTTTACTTGCCTAATTATTGGAGGGTTACTTTCCCAAATCACGCTTGCAATTTTTGTTTCTTTTTTACCAAAAGAAGTTATTTTTGTTGCATTAAATCCTTATGATGGTTTTTTGATTTTGATTTGGTGCGGACTTGCAATAACTTTACTTTTGTTTATGTTTTTTGCAGGATTTAGTTTATCAGTATATTACAAAGATGCATTGTATGAGAAAGAAAAAAAATTTATTTTAAAAAATGTTATCCCTTCAGGGGTACTTTTTGTAATAGGTTTAGTTTTTGGTTTCTTTTTATACACCCAAATAATGTTGCCTTTTTTTGTGGAAACAAATTTACTAATAGGATTAACTAATTATTGGAATTTGTATTCAGTTATTTCTTCAGGAATTGGCTTAAGTATTGCACTAGGATTATCTTTCCAAATGCCTTTAGTAATTAGAGGATTAATTAAATTCAAATTTGTAGAAGCAAAGTTCTTTAGAGAAAAAAGACTAATCGTAATCTTTTTGCTTTTACTAATTTCAGGAATTATTACTCCCACTCCTGATGTTTTATCCCAACTAATTGTTGCAATCCCACTGTATTTATTATTTGAACTAAGTTTAATTGGGTTAAAGTAATTAAATCAAAAAATTATCCAAATAACTAAAAAGCACAATTTTTATAGTAGTTGATTCTAAATAATGTACCTTTGGGGGTTTTTGAAATGTTTGGATTAGGAGTTCAAGAAATAGTAGTTATTTTAATTGTGCTTGCAATTATTTTGTTTTTAGGAAGAAATAAAATTAAAAAATTCTTAGGAATAGGAAAAAAGAAATAATTTTATTTTAAAAAAAATGTAACTAAAAGAATTAATTGAAATAATTATTCTTTTAATTTCATATTGCTTCTACAGTCCGACCCTGTTCGAACGGCCCAGAATATGCTAACATCCTGGCTTAGCAGCAGGATTAGAAAATTATTTTAAAAAAAGTTTATTCTTTTAGTTTCATTATTGCTTCTGCAATGTCACCATTAGTTTCTTCTAGTGCTTTTTTTGCTTCTTCGTAAGTTTTTCCACTAGTTTCTGCAACCATTTTAATATCATTTTCAGGAATACTATCCTCTTCAACCCCTTCACCGATTAGAGTGTAAGTTTTTTTTCCTTGCATTACCATTGCTTGGATTTGTGGTTGAGTGAATATTAGTTTTTTTCCATTTTCAAGTTCAAATATTACTTTTTCTGTTTTTATTTCTTCAACTTTTATCCCCATTTGTCTCATCATTTGAGCCATTTGTTTTGGGTTTACTCCACCAGGAAACATATTTTTCACCTTCAAAATTCAATTAACAATAATTTTTTGTTTTTACTAATTATTTATAATTTGAAAAGTCTTTTAAAGTAAAAGTTTCATTCATTACTAGACAAGTATTAGTGTTTTTTATGAGCGATGTTATTTCTGATATTAGATCTTTTGAAAAAAAATTCAAAAAACTAAAAAAAGATTCTCCAAGGTTTGTTGCAGTGGAAAGATACCTTGCTATTGGTGGAGTAATTAAAGCCTACCCTTCTGAAAAAGAATGGCCAAAACTAGGTTACCCTAACAACACTGTTCTTGAATCTAAACTAAAAGAGGTTAGAGAGAAGAAAAAAATGTTTAATGAAAAATTAGCGTCTTGGGAGAAAGCCCACAAGAGTGCTTCTAATTACCACTTAACTAATCAAATGCTAAAACTAAAAGAACCTCTTTATTGGAAACACATGGCAAAAATGGCTTCCGATCCTGATTACAGAAAAGATGCCGAAGCAGTAAAATTACCTGCCCATTTAGTTTCAGACAAAAAGTGGCAACCAATGGTAAAAATGTTTGTTAATGATTTGGATTATCGAAAACAATTATCAGAAACTGTTAGAACAAGTATCGCTTACAAAAAAGATAGAAAAGTCGCAAAGTATGCTGATGAGTTAAAAGATTTTAGAATGCAAACTTCAGATAAACAAATAAAAGACTTAGAAAAAAGAATCAAAGAACTTGATGAAACTGAAATGGCTCTAAAAGAACTACAAGCTTGGTCAAAAGAATAATAAAAAAATCTTTTTTTCATATAATCTTTTTCAATAAAAAATAATTTTTTTGACCACCGGCACGCTACTCTCGGCGCGTTTATAAATAAAAAAATCTGCATAATAATTAGAACCAAAAAGAGTCCGACAATAATTTGTTTTTCGGACTCTATTAGTTGGTTCAAAGGAGGAATTAGTATGGTTGAATCAAGATTGTGTAGATTTATTGAAGCTGAAGGAAGGTTAACCCCAAATTTTTTTTATATTAAATTATAAAAAAGATTTTTGAAAAGATTATAAAAAAATTATTTTTATTGTTTTGTTGGTTGGAGAGGAAGATAATAATCACCCCACAGTTTTGTTTTCTTCTCCACTAACTCCCAATAATTAAAGTTTAATTGATATGGAGGAATTGTTATGAAACCAGTTAAGAGTATAAAAGTAGGATCAGTTGAGGTTGCGGTTTGGGAGAACTCTTCAAAAGAAGGAAACAAGTTCTTTACAACAACTTTGAATAGAAATTATAAAGATAAAGAGGAATGGAAAAAAACCGATTCTTTAAGAGTGGATGATTTGCCTAAAGCAATTTTGGCTCTTGAAGAGGCTTATCGTTTTTCAGCAATAAAAGAAAGTTAATTATCCAATTAATTTATTTTAAACCAACCAAAAACTCAAAAAACAAAGAGTTTTATATTACCACAATTAAGATTATTGTATGCCAAATAAATTTCCTTCAAAAATTACTCAAAGAATTGCAGTTGCAAATGATAGAAGAGCTCAATTAATTAATGCTGGACAAAAATTAAGAATGAAATTACAAAAAGGTCCTTCTGTTTATTTTTTAGATAAAAATGGAAGTGTTCATTTTGTTAAAAAGAGTGCTGGAGCAAAAGCAGTTAGTAAACTTGGTTGGAAGGAAATTGATTATTTAGAAGATTATAGAATAAAACTTTTAGGAAGTCAAAACAGAAAAAAACTTTCTAATTTAACAAAAAAATAATTTTCTTTAATCCCTAATAAAACAATTCAAGGATTTATTTGCACCACTAAATTAATAAGCATAAAATCAATATTTTTCTTGGTGTTTAAATGGAAACTAAAAAAAATAAAACAGCTATTGTTTACATGGTTGCTGGACTTTCTTCAAGGTTTGGTGGAAAGATAAAACAATTTGCAAAAGTTGGGAAAAATAGTGAAACCCTAATTGAACTTTCAATGCAGCAAGCAATAAATGCTGGATTTAATAAAATAATTTTTATTGTAGGAGATAAAACAGAAAAACCATTTGTGGAAAAATTTGGCAACAATTATTTTAACACCCCAATTTATTATGCAAAACAAATTTTTGATGAAAAAGTTCGAGAAAGGCCTTGGGGAACTCTTGATGCATTAATCTCTGCAAAAAAACTAATTAATTGTCCTTTTGCTATTTGTAATGGAGATGATTTGTACGGAGAAAACGCGCTTAGAACAGTGTGTGATTTTTTAATAAAAAATGAAAACAAAAAAGTAGCTTTAACTATTGGTTATAAATTAAAAAACGCAATTCCAAAAAAAGGATCCACAAATAGAGGAATTTACAAATTAGATAAAAATAATTTTGTAAAAGATATTAATGAAATAATTGGAATTGAATTTGATAAATTAAAACAATTAAATTTAAACGAAAACGATTTGTGCAGCATGAATCTTTTTGGTTTGAATGAAAATATATTTTCTTTACTTGAAGAAAAATTAATTCTTTTCAAAAATAATCACAAAAATGAAAAAAGAATTGAATGCTATTTGCCTGTTGAATTAAGTAATTTAATTAAAGAAAAAAAAATTCTAATGAAATTAGCTCCAACAAACGATGTTTGGTTAGGAGTAACTAACCCTGAAGATGAAGAAACAATCAAAAAGATTATAAAAGAAAATAAATAACTTTACTTGGCAAGCTACTCCAGATTCCTTTTTAATCTTCATTAATCAATTTTTTATATGACTCAAGAAATAAGCGCATTAGTCCTTAAATCAAATAATTTTGAAAAATTTAATCCAATGCAAGAAAAGTGTTTGAATAAGTTAAATAAAAGTCTTGTTGTTTCAGCACCAACTGCGAGCGGAAAAACTATTGTTGCAGAACTTTTTGTTCTTCAAAGTGTTTTGATTGAAAAAAAGAAAGTAATTTACACTTGTCCTTTGCGTGCGCTTGCAAGTGAACATTATAAGGATTTTAAAAGAAAATATCCTCAAATTAAATTTTCTCTTTCTACTGGTGATCTTGATTCTAGTAGTTCTTATTTAAAAAAATTTGATGTAATAATGACTACTTATGAAAAACTTGCAAGTTTACTAAGGCATAAATCAGAGTGGTTAAGTGAAGTTGGTTGTATTATTATTGATGAACTTCACGAACTTGATTCTTCGCGTGGACCAGTTCTTGAAATTGCTTTAACTCAATTAAGAAACAAAAACCCTTCACTAAAAATATTGGGTTTAAGTGCAACTATTCCTAATGCAAAAGAGTTGAGTGAATGGTTAAGTGCAGATTTAGTTGAAAGCGATTTTCGTCCAACAAAATTAAAAGAAGGAGTATTTTTTGAAAACGAAATTACTTACCAAAATTTAGAAGTAGAAAATTTTAAAGATGTTGAAGATTTAATTAATAATTTAATTAAAGAAAATAAACAAGCGCTTGTTTTTTTAAATTCAAGAAAACGTGCTGAAGGTTTTGCAAAAAAAATAAACAAAATTGTGGCCAACAGTTTGAGCGAAAGAGAAATCCAAAAATTAAAAGAAGTTTCAAAAAGAGCATTAAATGTTTTAGAGTCCCCTACTGAACAATGTTCCTCTCTTTCAGAGTGTATAATGCAAGGGAGTGCCTTTCATCATGCAGGATTATTAAACGAGCAAAGAGAACTTGTTGAAGATAATTTTCGACTTGGACAAATTAAAGTTTTGTGTTCCACAACAACTCTCTCTGCAGGAATTAATTTGCCAGCAGATTTAGTAATTATTCCAAGTGTTTATCGTTTTGAAAAATTTTCAATGGAATTAATTCCAGTGAGGGAATATAAACAATGTGCAGGTAGAAGTGGTAGACCAAAATTTTCTAGCGAGGGAAAGAGTGTTATTTTAGCTAGTTCAGAACAACAAAAAGAACTCTTAATTGAAAAATACATTAATGGGAGTATTGAAAAAATTGAATCTAAACTTTCAAATATCCCAATTTTACGTACCCACATTTTGGCACTAATCGCAACTAATGAAATTTATGATATTAAAAGTATTGAATCCTTTTTTGAAAAAACGCTTTACGCAAAACAGTTTGGGGATTTTTCAGAGTTACTTGAAAAAATAGTTGAGATCATTTCAGATTTAGAAAAATTTGGTTTTGTTGAAAACAAAAATAACTTTTTTGTTTGTACCCCCTTAGGTAAAAGAGTGAGTGATTTATTTTTAGATCCTGAAAGTGCATTTGATTTAATTACTGCATTAAGAAGCAAAAAAACTTTTACAAATATTTCTTACTTATATGCTTGGGTTAATTGTTTTGAATTTTTTCCACTTTTAAGTGTTCCAAAAAATATTAAACCAATTATTTATGAAGAATTTAGTGAAAGAATGGTGGAACTTCCTTTTAGTGAAGAAAAACTAATTTTAGAAGAAAATTCGGTTAACAAATATTTTTCTGCATTAATGCTTGAATATTGGATCAAAGAAAAAAAAGAGCAAGAATTATTCAAAGAGTATAATTTAGCTCCAGGAGTGCTTTTTGGAAAAACTAGAATTATTGAATGGTTATCTTATAGTACAATTGAATTATCAAAAGTTTTAGGTATTGAAAAACACATAATTGTAAGTAATAAATTGAGTAAGCGAATAAAGTATGGAGTTAAAGAAGAATTATTACAATTAGTTGAATTAAAAGGAGTGGGACGGGTACGTGCGAGGAAATTATTTAATGCAGGAATAAAAAAACCCACTGAAATCAGAAATAATTTAGCTAAAGTAGAGTCATTGTTAGGAAAAACCGTTTCAGATTCTTTAATTAAACAATTAACTTTAAAAAAATCAATTAAAGCTGAATCAACTTTTCAAAAAAGCTTATAAATGACTTAAAACCTATATTTTACGACAATATTTGGATTTTTGGGTAAAAAAATAAGGTTTTTTGTAATGGGGCAAGAAATTTTTAACAAAAAAATTTTCAAAAAAGCTTATAAATAACTTAAAACCTTAGTTTGAAAGAATATAAATAGTTTTTAGACTTTGTTTTGGTTGGGTTTTTAGATGGTTGGAAATGAGATTTTTCAAAAAATAACCACTTCTATTCAAAATTTTTATTACGCTTTAGAAGACAAATGGTACAATGTTCTTGACAAAATTGATCCAAAAGTACCAGTATACAAAATAATTGACCCAATTGACAAATTTGTTCCAAGTTTTGTACTATTTTTACTTTTTTTATTTTTTCTAATCTTACTTGCAGGATATTTAATTAGATTTTCTTCTCCCTACGAAGTAACTTTCACTATTAGTGATGCAAGTAATAACACAAAACTTTCAGGAGTACAATTAAGTGGAGCAATTAATGAAAATGAGTTCAAACAAGTAATTACGGACAGTAAAGGAATAGCAACTGTTCAAACAATTGGATCAAAAAAGAATTTTTATGATATTTTAGCAGCAATCTTTTTTGGAAGTAAAGATCTTTTTATCGCACAGCTTTCAGTAAAAAAAGAAAATTATGTTCCTTGGGAAAATAAAATTGTTACTTTAGAAGGAAAAACTTATGAAATTGCTTTAAGTAAAGTTCCACAAGAACCTGTAAAATTTAAAGGGGTTGCAGTTGTTGAATTATTAGATAAAGATACTCTTCAAAAAATAGTTGATCTTACTGGTTCTTCTTTTATTCAATATGATTGTAAAAACATAAAAATTGCAGGAGCTCCAATAACAGTTAAAGATGATAGTGACGGAGCAATTGATGGTTCATTTAAACTTGCAAAAGATAATTGTGAATTTATTATAACTAATGCGAGTGCTCCTGGATACGAGTCTTTAGGAATTTCAGTAAACCTCGACCCTACAAAAGATAAGCACAAAATTTCTTTACAAAAACAATCAGCTGATGAGGGGATTGCTAATGTTTTTGTTTATGAATTAAAAGGATCAGAAAAAAAAGCAATTCCCGGGATAAAAGTGTTTTTTAATAAAATTAACACTAATGATTATTCTTTTACTAATAGTTCAGGGGTTGCACAAAAAACTTTAACTACAGGAGAATATGTAATAACAATTAATGATGAAAATTATTATCCAATAACTCAAACTTCAAACAAAAAAATCATTATTACAAAAGCCTCTTCTTCTACAATTGAAATTCAATTAACCTTTTTACCCCTAGCTCTAAGAAGATATGTTTACTTTAAAGTAATTGATTCAAACAGTCTTGCAATAGCGAATGCAAGTGTGTCTTTGATCGAATTACAAAAAGATAAGAATGGAAATTATTTTGGTGCAGATCTCAATTCAAACACAATTCATTACACTCCACTTATAACAAATCTAACTGACACTAATGGTTTATTTAGACAACATGGTTTTACTGATACTAACATAAAAGTAATTGCGATTGTTAAAAAAGCTGGGTATTTAAATAAAGTATTTTTAGCACAAATAGTAAAATACGATGCAACTTATGAAGTTGTAACTTTAGAAAAATTAGTTCCAGAAAATACTGCTTCTGCAAATATTATTGTTAAAGAAAAAGATACTAACAAAAGTATTTTTGGAGCAAATGCTTACTTATATTATTCTGCAACAATTGGAGGAGTATTTATAAAAAATATTCCAATAACTCAACAAGGAGTAAAAACTGATTATTTAGGGAACGCAAAATACCAATATTTGATTCCTGGAAATTATTCTGCAGGAGCAGATGTAGAAAATAATTATTTTTCAGGAATTAGTGAAGAAAAATTCATTGATATTAATCAAACAAAAGATTTCAATATATTTGTTAAACTAAATGCAAGTTTGATTTCTTTTAGATTAATTAATGCTGTTACAAAAAACCCAATAGTTGGAATTATTGAAGTCTACTATTTGAGTGGTTCTTCAAAAGTTCTTATTGAAACTCTAACTACTACAAATAGCGGATTTGTTAAAAGTAATTTTGCTTTCAAAAAAACTGATAATTTATATTTAGTTGGAAAATCACCAGGGTACGCTAATGGATTTATGTACCATAATGGAAGTAGTTATCCACTTGCTATTGGCGAAAATAATTTTAGTGTTAAATTGTACCCAAAAAGTGCACTTGATTATAACAATGGAGGTCCTAGTGAAAGGAATACTTATACCATAGATAATAACCAGCTTTGTTTGAAATCTCCAACAGAAAATAGATGTTTAGACATAACTAACTTAAATGAGAATTATTCTAATGGAATAAAAGTTGGAAATTTTAGTTGTAATTTACAAACAGATAACTCAATTATTTGCAATAATAATTTGAGGTATTATTATTCTTCAAGAGTGAATATGTTTTTTGATAATATTTATTCAACAACTGATAACCATCTTTCAGGATACTCTACTGCAGATTCTTTAGAGCCCGGAAGTTCTTATTCAGCAGTATTTGATGTAGTTGTAGACGGAAATGTAAGTTACAGTGAATTATTGTCAATGATTCGACTTGAAGGGGCTGGAAAAATAACAAACATTTTGCCAGACATTTCTCCAAGAACTGGTCAATTTGGACACAAATGTGATAACTCTTCACTAGATGGAAACATTAGAACTAGACCTGACAGTTATTATTATCCTACAAGCAGTAGTTGTAATTCTATTGGTGGAACAGATTCAATAATTGCAAGCATTAAGTGGGCACAAAATCCTTTACCAAAAGGGTCTTATACAGTTAGAGTAAATTTTAAAATAAATGCGAACTCTGATGATGAACCATTAAATTTTTATTATCGAGCTAAAGAAAAGAGTCAAAATGGTTCAACTGAAACACTTTTAATGAGTAGACAATTTACTGTTGGAGAAATTTTAGGAACCGGAATTTATTATAGAATAAATAATAATGGGAAAAATATTATTGTTAAAGAGTCAAGTAATATTAGTTCAAACAATAGATTACTATTTGTTGAAGACGATGTTAACCCGTTAAGAATTTCTTTAATTAACAGACTTGAAAATTCTCTCTCAAATGCTACACTAACTCTGTATTCTTATTATGGAGATCCTTCTTCATTTAATATTTCTTCAAATGGTTCAGGAGATTTATTTTTTGGGTCAGACAAATTGAAAAAAGTTGTTCTTGGAACAAATATTAATTTACCTTCAAAAACAAATCAAGAATTTTCTGTTAATGGGTACATTAACAAAAATAGTTCTTCTTGGATGGTTTTAACTCTAACTAGTGGTTCAGCAAGAATTAGTACTGTTTTTGTAATGGTTACAAGTGAATCAAGTTTATTAGAATTAAAAGATGCTTGCTTTTTAGCAGGAGTAAGTGGACAAGATTTGTACTTAAGATTTGGAACAAAATACGGACAAGACAGTATTAGTATCCCAAGTGCAGAAATAAACATTTACAAGAATTGTGATACTGCTCCAAGATCTTTTTCAGAGCAAAAATTAATCCAATCAAATACTGGTTCAATTAATACTACTCTTGACGAAAATAAAAGTTATGTTTATGGAAAAGATTGTTTGGAATATAAAATAAATGCTAAAGAGGGAACTTATATTTATCCCGAACTTAGTGGAAAAATAATGGCTGGTTCTTGTGGGACTCCTGATCCTGAACTTGCTTGTCTTAGTGTTGATTTGATTTATGAAAATCAAAATGAAAGTCAAGGATTAATTACAATGGATTGGGACAAGAAAGCAACTATGAGAATTTCAAATCGTTCTTGTTCTGGACCAATAGATGTTGTAATTGAAAGTGGACTTATTTGTAAAATTGATGGTAAAAATTGTACTGCTCCAACCACAATTAATCAAAAAGCAACAAAAGATTTTGAAATAACTTCAAAGAATGTTAATTATATTCCAAGTGAAATGCCAAACTTTAGTGATGTTTTAGGATATTACCCAGTGTATGTTAAAGCTAAATTAACTAATAATCCAAGAAAAGTTTATTCAATCGCTAAAACAACAAATATTAGTATCTATAATAGTAAAAGTTGTTTTGCAATTTCAAAAGATTACTTTGATTTCCTTTCTTCAAACGAAGATTCTCCTTTCGAACTAAAAAATGAATGCCAATACACTTTAATTGGAGATTATTTTGTTCCAAAAGCAAATCTAAGTGCATTTGGTTATGATTTAAATTTAAACATTCCAATTTACTCAACAGTTCAATTTAAACCTAAACTTTTTATCACTGGTGCACCTTACCGAGTAGAGCAAAGAACTGAAACAGTTTCTTATTGGTTAAATAGCAAAATTATTGAGGATAGTGAAATTGAATCAGTTACAGTCCCTGGAGAAGATTATGTTAGATATGAAACTTATAATTTTGATTTAACTCAAACTCAAGGAAAAACTGATAAAATAAAAATAAAATTCAAGGACTTTAATTTTGATATTTACGATTTTGAGGAAGTAACCTCTTCTTTTGATGGAGGCTACCAATATTCAAGATTTGCTTATGGGATGGCAATTGACGGAAATATTAAAGTTACTTTCAAGGATGGAAATTCAATTTTTATAAAACCTAGTAAAAATTTTAACATAACTAATGCGCCAATTTGTACAAATGTTTCCGCTGAAAACAATGTGGAAAGTTGTAGAATAATTAATTCATTTTTAGACACTACTGAAGACAGGGTTGAAAAAGATAAAAACTTTGTGAGTGGAGAGTTGATTATCAAATTACCTACAAAGAAAACAATTGATTATATTGATTTTAATATTATTGGTAATCCCATCATGAGTAATTTAACTGTTAGTTTAAGCACTTTCCAATCAATTGACATGAATATTCCTTATTATGTATTAACAGATACTGATGTAAATTATACTATTGATTTAATCGACAACAATAAAGAAATAGCTGCTATTGAAGGAATAGAATACTTAATCAAATCGTTTGATGACATAAACGCTTTTAGAAGCGGAATATTTTCTTCATTACACAATCCAAAAGTGTACATTATTTCAGGAAATCCTTTAGTTTCTGTTTGGATTGAAGGAGATTTAGTTAAAGCAAAATTCGTTGGACAAGACGTTGCACGATTTAATAATGGAAAAATTGACGCTACATTAATTCAAGATTTTGCGCAAGGAAATAGTTTAGGGATAGTTGAAATTACAGATTATGTTTATCAAGTTCCAGGAAAAACAATTAGTGGGGTTAATCAAAATTAATTAAAAAAAGCATGATTAAATAGACATTAAGTGATATATGTTAGTTATTGTTTTGGTGAAAGAATGTTAAAAAAGTATATTGTTTTGTTGTTAGCAATTCTGCTAATCTGCCCAGTAATATTTTCGCAAGACAATAATAACACTTACTGGGATGGATTTATTAAAATCCATTTAGATAAACCTGAATTTGATTTAAATGAAAACATTACTGGAACTCTAACTGTAAACAATTTAGAAAATTACCCCCTACTTGGAGGAAAAGTAATTTTAAATATTGCTCAAGGGGAATACAGTTATCCTTCAGAATTTAATAAAAGCAATATTGTTTATGAAAGCACTATTGATTCAATTTGGAGTTTACCAATTTATTCCAATGTAATAAATTTTTCTTTACCAAGTCAAGCAAGTGGGGAATATAGAGTGGACGCTTATTTTGAAGTAGGAAAATCAGCTCTTTCTGGATCAAACAATACTTTACTAGGTGCAGTTTGGAAAAACTTTTCAGTAAAAGGAACTGATAAAAAAAGAGTGATAATTGATAGAGAAAAAACTTTTTTTGGAGAATATAATGTGGGGCAAAGAGGCTTTTCTGTTAATAGTGAAGAAAGCGTATCGGGAAAAGTTGTTGTAAAAAATGAATCTAGTGAAAGAAAAACTAATTTAGAGTTATTAATTAGTTTTTGTGATTGGGATGTGAGTTATTGTAATACTGAAACAAAAGCAAATAAGTTTACTATTGATTCTATTGAAGCAAATGAAGAAAAAGAAATACAAGTTGATCTAATTGCTCCAAGTAAAGCTTCACAATATGAAATTAACTTGAAAATTACTAGTGGGGAGTTTATTGAATCAATTTATAAAAATCAAGTAAACGTTAATGGAGAAACTGCGAAAATAAAAAAGATATTTATGACAGGACTTGAAAATAATGATTATTCATTTAATGCTCTAATTATTGGAAATACTACTCAAACAAATTCGACATTAAATAATTTCATAACAAAATTAGTGTTATTTAGAGAAAATTCAATAGTTGAAGAGTTGACAGAAAATATTGGGACAATGAGTAATGATGAATTGATTAAAAAGAATTTCAAAATTAATTCTAGGGACTTTGATAAAGTTTGTTTAACAATAGAAAAAGGAACTGAATTAATAGATGAAGAATGTTTTAATGTTAATTTAATTGAGTTAACAAAAGCTCATGAAATTAGATTTCCAAATTTTGTTAATGTAGTTTACAATTATGATGAAAAAAATGAAACATTATCAATTACTCTAAAGAAAAATGTGATTAATTCAAGAGTTAGAATTATTTCAAAAAGCGAAGTATTATTTGAAGAAGAAGTTTTAGAACAATCAAACATTTATTCAAAAAGTATTTCTTTACCAAAAGTGACTGCTCAACTTGTAGTTGATGATTGGGATGCAAAAAGACAACAAGTATTTGATTTAGTACTAGACGAAACAGTTGATGTTAGAGAAACTAGTGAAGTCACTTTGGAAACTAATCAATATATTTGTCAAGAAAACCTTTGTACTGAAGGATTTACTTGTTCAGGAAAAAGTTATGAAGCAATTGGTGGGATTTGTTGTTTAAGTGAATGTGTTCCTGAGTCAAAAATAGGAAATTCAGAGCTAGTACTACCTTTAATATTTTTTATTGCAATAATTATTTTAATAATAGCAGTGTTTGTTATAAGATCAACAATTAAGCGGGTGAAAAAATGAATTACAAAAAAATAACTTTAATATTTTTCACTTTAATTATTTTTATTTCTTTAATAAGTTTTTCTCTGGCCTGGTATGCTACAGGTTGTGCAGGTTCTGGTGGGTGTAGAAATGTTTGTAACACTGGAGGAAATGGAAATAGAAATTGTTGTTCAGGAAGGAATTGGGTTTATTGTGAAGATCATGATGATGGATGTGGAAGAAATGATAACAAATGGATGTATAATATTCTTCAAACAAACTCTCCATTATGTGGAGGTGGAGGAACTCCTGACACCGGACCAGTTTGCCCAGGAACTGGCGGTTGTGTTAATTTGGGTATTGTAAATGTAGACCCGGTTAGGGTAACTACTGAACAATGCCTCATCTCAGAAAATATGACTTTGAATGGAACCACATATTCTTTATTTGGAACTCCTGGATTTAGTTTAACTTTAACTGGATTTGATTATTTTAAATGGGACCCTTCAGGAAACACTAAAACATTTTATATGTTAAATATAACTTCAACTACTGATTCAACAAAAAAAGTTTGGAAAACTAATGTTGCAAATAACGGACCATCAGTAAATTCAACAAAAAGAGCATGCACCACTGACGGTGCTGGATGTACTGTTGCCGGCCATTCATTAGGACAAGGAACTTTCCCAAGAATAACCTATGTTTTCACAGACAATAATATAGGAGGTTTTAATTATAATTTAAGTAGAATTGCTAACTCTATACCAGAAACATTTAATTCCTGGGTGGGACCGGCCGGAATTGTTTCTGAAAAAGAATCGAATGTTTACATTGGCCTTCCTTCATTAGTAATTATGGGACCAACTGATGTTAATACAGGTTTTTTTGAAAAAAGTGGACAATATGAAAAGAAATTATTTTTCAACTTAATAAACACCTCTCCGCTAGACCTAAATTTAGAAAATTATAGACTAATTTGTAATGGGGTCGGAGTAAGTTGTAGTATGGATCCAAATTATGCCGGATTTCAAATACCTAAATTAAATGGAGATTTAATTTTAACTGGAACTTTAAGAGTAGACAAAAATAAGTTACCTACTACAGTTGGATTTGTTCTTGATGTTAATTATACTGTTCCTGCATTAAAAGATAAAGATTGTGGGGATTATTATACAGGAAAAATTAGTACCTCTCTAAAACCAACTTTATTAAAATTGGGTTTAATGGATAAACAAAAATTCCAAGTCGGATTAATTTCAGAAAGTGATTCAACAAATTGTGTTGGAGAAAACGGAATGATAGGACAAACAGGAGAAGATTTTGTCCCAAGAGTAAATGTTGGATTTGGAGGAACCATTGATTCAAACAAAAAATTAATTTCTATTAATGAATGTGATACTTATGATATTAATGGAAGTCCTAATCCAAATTGGGTTTATTGTTCAAGAAAAGAATTTTTAGTTGAACTTGCAAGAAAAATTGACATTGCTTGGACAATACAAAAAACAATTAATGATTACAAACAATCGCCAAGTACTAGTGATGATTTACTAATAGAAGATTTAGAACTAGAAAAACAAAAATACTTATCGTTTGAAACAAATATTAGAAAACAATCTTTGTCAAAAGAAAATGTTTTAGCTTCAATAACTAATTTAAATTCAATACTTAATTCGCTAACTGTTCAAACAGGTTTAGAAAATTTTGGAACACAAGATAAAATCAAACAAGCTACAAGATTAACAAATTTGTTTTCAAATGTTAATTTTACCTCTCTTGGCGGAGAGTATTTTGGAGAAATGCCTACTGGGACTTACAAAGTCAATATAAAATTGAGAGACATGAACATTAATACTCCTGATTTGTTTGAAACTGACGATAAATTGAATCCAAAGATTTCAATAAGTGTAGACTTTAGTACTTTACCAGTTGCACCAGAACTTAATTGGTTCTTTTATGATTATGCTGATGAAGATTTTAGCACTTTAACTAGCAAACCTCAATTAAACAATTTTAATAGTGTAAATATTATGAATAGGGGAAAATTATTTTCAATTAATCATGATCCAAATAACACCTCACCAAGATTTGATTATAATTTTTACCCAAATTATGCTGTCCCTCTTTTTGTTAGATTAAAAACTGACACAAACGGAGATATGAACAATACTTTTTCTACAAACATTACCGAACCTATTTATAATTTTAGTTATTGGACTGGATTTGCAAGTAGTTCTGAAGATGGATGTGAAAATATTGCTTCAGAGGAATTAACCACAAATTCTGCTTTAATGCCTTATAGAGAAAGTGATTCTGTGAAGACTTTTGGTTCAAACGACTTTTATTTTCCTCAATTTGAGAACAACAAACCAAATAGTACAATTTATTTAGAAACTATTTTGTTCTGGCCAAGCACAACAAATGATACAAAAACCATTAATTCACCTTTTGAAATTTACACCAACAATAATTTAAATAATTCAAAAAACAATGTGATTGTAAATAATATTGTTGAAACTGGAGAAAATAGTTTTTACATAAACAATATTGAGAGAATGTTTGATGCAATTAAAGATGAAAAGGTTTGTGTATACCAAGGAGTTAGTGCTGTTACAACTAATTGGACTTTGTTTTGGAATACAAAAAAGATTTATGATTCTATTAGTGACCTTAAGATAAATGTAATTGAAGAAAATGATGATGCTACTATTTGTGAATCAAGAGAAGCACTTGGTGGATAAAAAAATTTAAACAAAAAGCGCTAAGTAAATTAAAAATAGTGCTAGAACTATTATAAGTAAAATTATTGTTTTTGTTGAAAAGAAACTTAAATCAATTTTTATTTTTGGAATAATTCTTTTAGATTCATTACCTTCTTCATTTTTATCTTTTTTTGTAATAGATTCTTTTGTATCTGAAAAGAATTCTTTAGTATAAACTAACCAATTTTTTGGTTTTTTTAAATCGCTAAGAGTGCTTTTTGTTAATTCCACAATTCCTTTTTCTCTACTAGGAATTTTTTCTAACCCTTCAATTTTTTCATCAACTGCATTTATTTTTAAGTCAAATTCACTTTCGCCCATCTTTATTTTTGTTAAATAAAAACCCAAAAGTACTTTTCTTACACTAGTAATTATTACGTTTTGTTTTGGAACATCAAAATAGTCTGCAGTTTTTAGTTGTATAACTTCGTGTTGTTGTTTTCTGTCAATATTATTCCATTTTTCTTCAAATTTTTCTTTAGGTATTGTTTGAATTGATTTTTTCCAAGTGTATTTAATTAAATCTGTAAGTTTTTCTTCGATTTTTATTTTGTGTGCATTTATTACAAGTACTCCATCATGAGTTTCGTTTATTACTCCTTTAGCACTATTTTTGTGTTCAGTATAATAGTGATAATTGTATAAAAGATAAGGCACTAGAATTAGTGTTGGTTTTTCTATTTCAAACTCGTGCCAATCTTTTTTTTCTAATGCTTCTTTTATTTTTTGATTTATTTTAGGTATTGAAGCATTTAAGGGTAACAATGGATTACTTAAGTACATGCATCCACTGTCCTCTTAATTATTTTTTCTTAATTATTTTTACTTTTGCAGGAGTAACTAAAAGTCTTTCTTGAGAGATTGCTGCCATGTCTCCGTCAATCTTTTTTATTTCTCCTTTTATTATTGAAATTAATTCTCTTAATTTAGTTGCGTTTCTCTTTTTCAAATCTGCTATATTTACTAAAACAATGTTTCCTGCTTTTGCTTCGTTTATTACTGCAGAAGCATCTGCTTCAACAATTAAGTCCATTGGTTTAACAAATGCATCAGCATTTTCGTAAGATTCCTCTTCAACTTGATCCATATTATTTAATACGTCTTCTAAGTCAACTGACTCAGGTTTTGCCATTACATTACTAAAAAAACCCAAAATAACCACCCCGCTTTAAAAGCGACTCTAATACATCTCCTTATACAAAACATATAAAAAGCTCTCGTTGTTAAGTTTGGATTTCAAACTCTAAAGGTATTAATCAAAGTAAATACACATATTAGTGGAAGTTTTAGTGATTGACTAGCACTTCCATTAATAATTATTTGTTTTAAGAATTAATTTATTGTAAATTGTTTATTTTGTTGAAAATTATTTTAATAAAAATTATTTTAGAAAAAATTATTTATTATAAATTATTTTTTTATGTTGGGGGCGAAGAATTTTGGAAAATATTTTTGAAAAACAATTACTTAAGGGAAGCGTTTTTTTAAATAAAGACATTATTTCTCCTCACCACATTCCTGATAAACTTCCTTTTAGAGAAAAACAAATTGATTCAATCACTCACTCTTTAGGTCCAGTGCTTAATAATTCTAAACCAAATAATTTATTTGTTTATGGTAAAACTGGTAGCGGAAAAACTTCTACTGTTAAACATGTTTTAGAACAACTTGATGAGTTTGTTAAAAAGAGGGAGATGAATGTAATTAATTGTTATGTTAATTGTAGGAGTCACTCTTCAAAGTACAAAATTTTACTTAAAACCTTAAGAACTCTTTATCCTGAAAAAGAATTTTTAGGGTACAGTTCTTCTTTTGTTTATGAAAAAACTTTAGAGTATTGTAGTCAAAAAAAATCTCATTTAATTTTAGTTCTTGACGAGATTGATAAAGTAAAGGATGTTGATGATTTAGTTTATTCTTTGAGTAGGGGAAATGATGAACTTGAAACGGGTTCAATTACTTTAATTGGTATCTCAAATAATTTAATGTTTAAAGAAAAACTTGATCCTCGTACTAGAAGTTCTCTTTGTGAAAGAGAAATGGTTTTTGACCCATATAATGCTACAGAACTTAAAGAAATTTTGAGTGAAAGATCAAAAATTGCTTTTAAAGAAGGGTGTGTTCTTGATTCTGCAATCTCTCTTGCCGCTGCTTTTGCTGCACAAGAATCAGGGGACGCAAGAACTGCAGTAATGTTACTTCAAAGAGCTGGAGAAATAGCTGACCTTTCACAAAAAACAGTGGTGACTGATGCTGAAGTTTCTAAAGCTAAAGCAAGCGTGGAAGAAGAAATAATTTTATCAATGGTTTCAACACTACCAATGCAACAACAATTAGTACTTTATTCAATCGCACAAATGACTACTCAAAAGAAAGGGGTAAAAAAAGTTACGGGAGAAATCGAAGAGGGAGTATTGTTTAGTGGAGAAATATTTGAAACCTACCTTGATCTTGCAAAAAAATTCAATGAAACTACTATCACTAGTCGATGGTATCGTCAATACATTAACGAACTTGAAATGTATGGACTTATCCTTGTAACAAATTCTGGAAAGGGAATCAAAGGACAAACAAGATTAATTAAACTTGGTTTTGATGCTACAAAAATTAAAACTGCGCTTGAAAGAGAATTATTCAAGAAAGATTAATTATTAAAAAATTTATTAAGTGAATACTATGCCTCTAAGTTATGAACAAGCAAAAGCAAGAGAAAGATACAAAATTAAAAGAAAATTATTTGGGCATGTTGGAAGTGGTGCTGAGTCAAACGTTTATGCCGCTGATCTTATTTTTAAAAATAAAAGAAAAAGAAAAAATGTTGTTGTTAAAGAAATGAATGACAAATTAGGCGTGTTTTTTTCACCACACTTAAACGCTCTTGGGTATCGACAAAGAATAATTAATGCCAAAAAAGTTTATACTTTTTTAAAAAGAAAAGGAGTTGCAGTACCATCATTTTTTGTTCCAAGAATAAGAATGTATTCTGGAAGAGAGAGTATCATCATGGAAGATTTGCGAATAAACCATGGAAAATTATACCCAATAAATCCAAAAAAAAGCCCAGACCCTTTATTTTTAAAAAAATTATCTGTGAAAAAAGATTATATCTTGATAAAAGAAATAGCTCGTGATTTTGCCACAATATTAAACGGTGGATTTATTCCACACGCACTTGATTTTTGGATGTTTTATAAAAAAGAAAATAGTTATGGTAGAGTAATTAGTGACTTAACTTTATTTACTCACAAAAATGATGAAATATATTCAGCAACTCCTAGAAGTTATTTTACAGAACAAAAACAAGAATTATTAAATGAATTTTACCATTTTTTAGGAAAAGAAGAATTTAAATTATTCTTGAAAGAGTATGAATCCCACATAACAACTGAAAAATAGAAAAAATTATAACAAAAAAAGTTTAATTAATATTAAGCAAATTCAAATAGCGATTTTTGTTGTACAGTGTCACTTTTGAATACTGAATCTATTTCTTTTTCAACCATGTCAAGTCTTTGGATTAAATATGAAGATAAATTTTCCTGTCTTGCAATATTTTGAGCAATTTTTAAGTATTTACGAACTGAACCTTCATGAATTGTTAAAATCAAAGAAGACTTTCCACATTTGTAACATTTTCCGCTTAATGGTATTCTTCTATAAATTTCGTTACATGCAGTGCATCTAAATGTTTGTCGAGAAAATGCTCTTGCATTTCCAATAATGTCTGGCAAGAAGTGTGAAACCATTACTCTTTCAAGAGCGTCTTTTGAGTCAACCGCCATTATTTTTTTCTGTAAATTGTTTTGTCTTTGTAGTTTTTCATCCATTGTTTTTAGTTGAATGTATCTTGACATTTTTGGTCCTTCATCAAACAAATCTGTTTCATGAGTGTAACCTAAACCAGAGTATTGTTCTTTTTTATCTAAAATTTCTTTTACTGTTTTTATTTCTTTTATATTTGGTTCGCATATTTGTAAAGATTTTTCATAAAGATCTAAAGGATAACTCCAACAGGTTTCCATTTTGTGTACTTCATCATCAACTTCGGAAGGATCCATTTTTCCCCCACTTCTATTTGCTAAAAACTTTTGTGAAAAATTTAGTAAACCATCCATTAAAAGAATTACAGAATCTTGATCCCCATCAACGTTTCTTCTCTTTGCGCAAACAAAATAAGGGTGACCAAATCCAAGTCTTGCTTTTGTGTAACCTATTACTCTTGATACTACTGACGCTGAAGTGTGAGGCGCAAGTCCTAAAACTATCTCTCCAATTAAATCCTCTTTTGTTTTTGCGTTATAAAATCTTTCAACCCCATAATATTTTTCAAGCAAATCATCAATAAATTTACTCACTTGAAGCATCCAATCTCCACAAGTATCATTTACAATAATGTCTTGCGGAAAAATTTCTATTATTTGATCAACAGTAGTTATTTCTTTACCGAAAATGTCTGTTTTGTATCCAAGTTCTTTTATTTTTTCTATTGATAAATTAATTTCTTTTGGCTTGAAGTGTGTGATTGTTGCATTTAGTAGTTCAAATCTTGAAGTACCATCTCTAAAAATATGAACATCATGTTTTGCTCGAAGTATTCCTTTTTCTAATGGTTCAATTTCTTTTGCATCAGAAATCATCCCCTTTACTCCTTTAATTAAATCTGGCAAAGGTTCACGAAGATTACTCTTAGCTTTTTCAAGTTCTATTCTTAAATTAAATTCGTGTTCTCCTGAAAAAAATGTTTTATTTCCACAACTAGGACATTTATCTGCAAGTACACTTTTTTTACACTCTTTACAGTAGCTCATTAATTTTGTTCTGACCTTACATTCTTGACAATAAGAGTGGAAAGATTTCTTTTTGCATTTTGGGCAAACATATTCTGCAATTTCTGCAGAAACATTCCCTGTTTCATTATTGTACTCATCAGTTGCTTTAATTATACTCCTTGTACTTCCACCTTTGAGTCCAATTGGGTAAAGTACATGCGGGTTACCTATCATTTTTCTTGGTTTTGCTTGTTCAGGTCTACCCATTCTTCCACCAACAAAAGACCCTGCTTTATCTCTTATTTTCATCTCGGAAATTTCTGATAAATAATCAAGAACAGTGTTTGCAGTAGAATCTTTTTCTTTTTTATCTAAAGCGAAAGTTTGAATTATTGACTCTCCAAACTCGCCAATTAAAATTTTTCCTTGTTTTAATTTATGAGGCAACCCAATCTTTTCAAGTAGTTTTTTTACTTCAAGATTGTTTTCAACAAGTAATTTCTTCTCATTACTCTCTTCAAGAATTTCACATTTTAATAATTCTTGTCTTAAAAATTTTACCTCTTTTTCATTTAATGCTTTGTAAAAATGAATATAATTGGGGTGAAGAGAAACACCAGTTGTCCTAGAAATTGCGATTGATTGTTTTTGTGTAACTGTTCTTGGATTTTTTATTATTTCATCTAAATTAATTTTTTCTCCAAGTTCTTTTTCTAACTTTAACTCGAGTTCTTTTTTTTCTTTTGTAGCAATAATATTTTTTAGTTCCTCTAACCACCATTCTTCACAATAACCCACAGGCACTAAGGGGTGAGAGGTTTTCTTAAAATCCCCATACGTTGTTAGTATGTCACCTAAGTAAATAATTTTGTCTACTTGTGCTTTAACAATTTCTGCTTTTTCTTTTGTATTTATTCTTTCAACTGATCCGTCTTTTAGTAAAACTATTGGACCTTCAATCGTAGTGCATGGAAAAAATTGTGTTGCTTTTCCAGGCCTTTCCATTCGACCGTGTGTTCCTACTGCAATAAATTCATCAGTTAGTATCATTGTTCCTGGATTAATTGCTTTTGCCATTATTCCTGTATTTCTTCCCCTTCCGTATCTCAATCTAAATCCTCCCCAAGTACTTGGGTAAGCTAGTATTGGTCTCCCTGCAGCAAGTCTGTCAAGAAATGCACGGTTTGGTTTTACCTCAATTTTTGTTTGAGTTTTTTCAACTTTAGCTATTTTTTCTAAAAAACTCCAATCAAGTCCAAGAGACTTTGCAGTCTCCATTACCCACATTGCTTTTAGTGCAAGTCCTTCAGAAATTACTAGCCCCATTCCCCCACGAATTCTATTTGTTGGAATTCTTTGTAAATCTCTATGCGCTGAAACTTCAAGTAATTCTGTTGGAACTCCATTTACACAAACTGGGCACCCTCGAATAATTATTCTTATTTCTTCATCTTTCATTGTGTATTGTCTTGAAATTACTTCAGTTTGGTATAACCCTATTTCTTCAACATATCTTTCTATTTCATCTTCTGTTGGTTTGTATCTATCAAGTCCTAAATATTTTCTAGCAAAGTCTGCAAGAATTAATGGAATAACTGTTGAAGACCCTCCAGCTGCACGAATGGGTCCTGCAAAATAAAGATCAATATATTTTGAGCCGTCAGGATTTCTATTTATTTCAATTTTTGGTATTCCATCAAGCGGAGCTACAACTACTCCTTCTGTTTCTATTAGTAGACAAGCTTTGATTGCAATTTCTACTCTTTTTTGTTCATCAGGAATACTCCACCATTTTTGTGCAAGAATTTCTTCAAATAATTTAAAGTACGCTTTTCTTCTATTTGGTTCTTCAAGAGCAAGTTCTCTAAATCTTTGAGCAAGCCCTTTTAATCCAATAATTGTTTCTGCTCGATCTGCTAAATCAAGTGCAGGAATTATTTCAACCGAATCGTTTATGTCAATTCCTTTTGATTTTGCTTTTTGTGCAAGCAAGTATCCTTTTTTTGTATGCTCTTGGAGTAGTTTGAAATATTCTTTTACGTGTGTTTCTGCCGGAAAAGGAACTTCTTTTTCCAAAAGCGAAATTGTTTCTTCATTATTCATTTATTTCACGCTCGGTCGCTTCTCTTAAAAACTGCATTTCTACAATTTTTCTATTTTTTAAATTAATTATTGGAATCGCACAAGGAGTAGGTACGTGACCTATTTTTTTTTGAAAATCACTTTGTGCTTCCCAAGTTCCAGTGTTAAGAATTGTTGTTCCTCTATAAGTTGCATAACCATTACAGTGCATATCTCCAAACCAAACAAGATCCGGTTCTTCTTTAATCACCATATAATCTTTTTTTTCAGGAACGTAAGGATTTTTCCCACCATACTTTGGCATCAAGTCTCTTTTCTTTAATAATTCTATCATCCCTTCTTGGGGCTTACTCATTTCAAGAAAACTAACTGAACTAATAAGATCATGTACACTTGGCCCGTGGTAAACCAAATTTTTTAGTCCTTCAGTTTCTATCCATGAAGGAGAGGAAATAAAATGAAAATTACTTAATTTGCTTAACCTTGGAACAAATTCTTTATCTATTCCTGGTTGAGGTTCTGCTCTTCTAACCGCATCATGTTGTCCAGGGCAAATAAATACTTGAATGTATTCTGGAACTTGTAACATAAAATCTTCAAATCTTTCATACTGTGCGTAAATATCTTTTATTATTAAGTCATCATATTGTCCAGGGTAAACTCCAATTCCTGAAACATTATCTCCATTAACAAAAAGGTATTGTATTTTTCCAACTTTTTCTTGTTGTTTTTGTGTTAATCCTTTCCCGTTTAAATAATCAAAAAATCTTTGTAATTGTTCTTCATAACAAAGTTTACTCCCAATGTGAAAATCACTTACCCCGCAAGAATAAATTTCTTCATCTAAAAGTTTTGTTGGTCTTATCGGTAGGTCCGGCCAATATACTTCTTTAATTATTATAAAATCGTCTCCAACTTTTGCACCCTTAATCCCAACTACATTATCTTCCAATATCCTTTCTGCTTTTTTCATTATTTCTTTGTCTTTTTCCATTACAAGTGCAATACATTTTGTTTCAAGATCTTCAATCTCGTAAGCAATATGTCCTTTTTTAGTGGTCCATTTTCTATTAACTATTCCAATCACATCAACTGATTCATTTTTTGGTCTTGATTTTAATTCTTTTATTGGAATTGGAGAAAGGTTGTGTCTTTGTTTTAACATTGTTGAAAGCAAATCAAATTTGCTTCTAAATAAACGCAGAAAATCGTCAACCGTTCCACTTGACACACTTTTCCCAGTAACATCATTCTCTTCCATTACTCTAAACTCTGGTTTTCTTTCACTAGCAAAAGCAACAAAACTTTTTTTTATCACTTCAACTTTTTCTGGAGCCACTTGTGATAATTTTGTTCGAGAAAGTTTTTTTTCTAAAAGCAGTGGTTCAAGAACAAACACTCCCTCAGCACTAAATTCTTCTAAAATTTCTTTCCAGTTATCTTCTTTTGAAATTAATTCAATAGATTCTTTTGATAAAATTAGTCCTAGATTTTCCGCAGTAGAAAATACTTCTTGAGTTCTTGAGATATCTTTTAGCAAAAAAATCTTCCTTGCAAAAAAACAGTAAAACTTTTTTCAGCACTCTTTTCTTTTTAGAACTTAACACACAATTTTAACTAAATTTCTTAGTTAAATTTTATTTTAGTTTTTCTTTTGCAGATTCAATCATAGATATTGATTGCCAAATATCTGTTCTTGTATGATCCGGCATGTTAATATCTGAACTAATATCGTCAAGCAAATAAATTGCTTCACTTAGTGTTGTTACTGTGTTTTGTTTTATTTTAGAAAGAGCTTCTTCTACTTTAGCTCTGATGTTTCGTGGAACTAGTCTATCATTAAGTATACTTTCAAGTAACTCAATAATATCTTCATTCATAAAAAACACCTTGCACCGAAAAAATATATTACTATCCGTATGCTACAAGAAATTAATACACAAATCCTTTTAAACAAAATCTTTAAGAAACAAAAAAGACACTTTTTTATTTTAAAAAAGAAAATAGAAAAATTAGAGGCAAATTATTTTTTAACTAAAAGTTCTTCTTTTAGGTTGTTTAATCCTTCCCCTTCCAGAACTATTTTTTGACCAACAAAAGAATTCTTTGCTTCTTCAACCTGATCTTTTGAAGCAAGGTCAGTTTTTGTTATAATCACCCAAATTAATTTATTTGAAAAAAGCTTTTTTGTTTCTGCAAATAAATTTATTTGCGCATTAAGGTCAGATAAAGGGTCTACTACAAAAAGAATTGTCCCTTTTAAGTATTGGAAAGCAGCTATTGCTTTTAACTCAATTTTATTTCTATCCTTAATTGGTCTATCAAGTAAACCAGGAGTATCAATTACTTGTATTTGTAAAAATTTTTTTGTAAAAAATCCAACATTAAGTCCTTGTGTAGTAAATGGATAAGGAGCTACTTTTGGTTTTGATTCAGTAATTTTATTCATTAAAGTACTTTTTCCAACATTTGGAAATCCTGCTAAAATGTAACATTCTTCATTAACATCTATTTTTGGTAGTTCTCTTAATTTTTTTGTAGAATCATTATAGAGTTCAACAGGTTTGTTTAAGTTTTTCATTAATGAGCCCAGTCTTCCTAAAAATCTTTTTGAAACAATTAGTGCCTTTTTTTCATTCCCATAAACGTATTTCATTTCTTTTAATTCAATTAATGTATTTCTTCTTAGAGTTTTAACTATTTTTGCGGTTGAAAAGATTGAGGCTAGTGCTTTTCTTGTTTCATCCACATCAATTATGCATTCAAATAGTTCTCTAGTAAAGGAAGGTAGTTCTTCAACATTAGGAAAAGTAGTTACTGCTTTTTCTAATTTTTCAATAATATATTCTGAAACCACATCAATTCTTGCAATTTCTTTCCCCTTTATTGTGTAAAAAAGTGTTTTTTGTTTAGGGTAAGTTGCAGCATTTTTTCTCCCCTTATTTAGTGCAAGATCCAGCAATTTTTGGGGTTTTTCTATCATTGGTAAATCCATATTGTTTCAACTCTTAAAAATAAGTTAATTTTTTGCGCTTTGCATAACATATTTAAGGTTAAGGGGTTTTTTAATATGTACTAAAGATGAATTATTTACTATATGCCTTTAAATTAAATTAAAAATGGTTTTTTTATGATTAACGATTTGTACACAGGGAGATACAAAAAATTAATGATTATTCCAATAATCATTTTAATTCCTTTACTAATATTTGCTTTTGTTTATCCAGGACTAAAATTAGGTATTGAACTTACTGGAGGAAATGTGTTAATTGTTAGAACTGACAAAGAAATGTCTGCTCAATCAGTTGAAGAGGTTTTGATAAATAATTTTGGTTTAAGCCAAGTAAAGGTTTCAACAATTAATTCTCCTAATAGTAATGGAGCTTATATCGAGTATAGTAAAGACGCTATTATTGTTCAAGCTGAAGAATTAATTAATTTAGCTCAATTAGCTGTTGAAGAGGAAAAAGACAGTGAAGCGATTGGTTATTCTGTTCAAGCAATTAAATTACTTTCTGGAAAAGACTCTACGTTTGACAATCCAAAACTTGCCTTAATTGCAGCACAAGATGAACTTCTTTTAGCTAATGATAATTTTTCTGAAAAAATGAAAGAGGTTTTAATACAAGAATTTAATTTAAGTCCAACTACTGAATTTCAAATTAGAGAGGTTTCTCCAACACTAGGAAAAGCTTCACTTGAGTCAGGAGCATTTATTGGATTAATTGCATTAATTTTAATTACAATAGTTATTTTTATTTCATTTAGACAATTAATCCCAACTGTTGGAATTGTTCAAGCAATGTTTTACGATGTTATAGCTGCTTGTGCAGGAATGGCTTTACTAAATATTCCAGTGTCTCTAATTACTCTTTCAGCACTATTAATGATTATTGGTTACTCTGTTGATTCAGACATTATGCTTACTTCAAGAATGTTAAAAGATAAAACTGGAGTTCCTGGAGAAAAAGCTACAGGGTCTTTAAAGACCGGATTAACTATGGCAGGAACAACAATTGTTGCAATACTTTCAATGATAATAATTTCTTACCTTTATCAAATTGATGTGATTTTACAAATATCAATAGTTTTACTTTTTGGACTTATTGGAGACTTGATCTCTACTTGGATTATTAATGTAGGAATATTAATGTGGTTTATTGAGGGGCGAAAAAAATGAATCCACTAATTAAAAATTGGAGATTTATTCTTGTAGCAATATTCTTGCTAATTTCAATATCTTCATTATTATTTTACGGAATTACTTTTGGAATTGATTTTAAGGGAGGAACCCTTTATCAAATAGAATTACAAAGAGAAGTTTCTGCAACAGAAATTGCAAGAATTAGTACTATTATTCAACAAAGAATTGATCCCGGCGGACTACGAGGAGATACTCTTTCTCCAGTTGGAGGAAAGTACATAATGATTCAAACTGCTGAAACTAATCCAACAGAGCTTGATAAAATAGAATCAAGAATAAGACAACAAGGAAAATTTGAAGCAGTACTAAATGGAGAATTATTATTTACTGGAGATGAAATAAAAAGAATATCAAGAAAAGACGGGTATGGAGTTTCAAAAAATGGGAATGTGTATGAATGGAATTTACCTTTTGTTTTAAATGAAGCTTCTGCAAAACGATTTTCAGAAATGACTTTCCATCAATGTACAGCAGTTTCTTTTACCCCTCAAGGAAAACCAGTTTATAATTGTGAAAAAACAATGTTCTTTTTAGATAAACCAAATGCACTTGTAGTACTAACTCAAGACCAATATGATTTTGATGAAGAAGAATTATTACTTGGAAATACTTTCCTAAATATCCCTGAAGGAACTAGTATTAGTGAAGTCATTGAAGATTCAAAAGTAGATGTATTAATTTATGACGGGACTGACTTTAATTCAATTTATTTGACAGAAGTATTAAAAGAAACAAATCAAGCAATTGTTTCTACTGATTTAAGTCAAAAAGCAATTGAAGACTTAAATAATTTTGGATTTATTGTAACAAAATCAACTGCCTCAAAAGATACTCCTTGGATTTGGAGTACCTTAAATGCTAAACAAATTATTCGACTAAGTGAAGGAATAACAAATGAGGATGTTACTGATATTTCTCAAGCAAAAATATTTACTCAATTAAACATTAGTGGATCAAGAGAGACAGCACAAATTGCCTTCCAAGACCTAGAAGAATTAGCAATATTACTTGAGTCAGGTTCACTACCAACTCCAGTTAAGAGTATTTCTAAAGAAACAATTTCTCCTTCACTAGGAAGTTCTTTTTTCATGAATGTTATAATAATGGGAATAGTTGCAATAATTTTTGTTTCTTTAGTGATAATTATAAGATACAAAAAAGCAATTCTTGCTGTACCAATAATAGCTACTCTTCTTTTTGAAATAATAATTATGCTTGGAATACTTTCATTACCAATAATAAAACAACCACTTAATTTAGCCGCATTTGCAGGAATTATAGCTGCGATAGGAACAAGTGTGGATTCAGAAGTAATTATTGTTGATGAAATAGTCGGAAAAGCAAGAAAGGAACACCTTTCTTTAATTCAAAAAGTTAAAGAAGGATTATTCATCATCACTACTTCAGTATTAACAATGATAGCAGTAATGGGACCAATAGTTTTATTTTCAAGAACAATGCCTGGAATAAGCAACTTGTATGGATTTGCAGTAGTAGCAATTCTTGGAGGACTAATTGGAGTGTTAATTACAAGACCTGCTTTCACAAAAGTAGTTGAAATGATTTCGGACAAAATAGATAAAAACTAATAAATAAAAAACTATTAACTTACAAAAAAACCAATTTTTAATTAAATATTAAATTAATTCATAAAGCTCTTTTTTGTAAAGATATTTTAATCCAAAAATCAAAATTAACAAAATAAGTCCACTCATTAAAAACCAAGTCAATGAATGAACTAAATCTGCATCAAATCCAATCATTGCAGAATAAACTACTAGAATCAATCTTGGGATATTTAGTAGAAAAATTATCCCCCCTCCAATTAACACTAAGCTAACTTTTTTTACTAATTCTAACTTTTTTAGTGAAAAAACAATGGCGATCAGTATACTAATACTAAAAAAACCAAGGCAAGCATTAGAAATAGTAAAAACAGTTTTACCAACTAATACTTGGTTATTAATCACACTTAACCCTAAAAAACTTGAAACAATACCTGCTAGCACAGTACTAATGAAAGAAAGATCAATTATTTCAATTAGATAAATTAAAATGAAGAAAATTAGAAAGAACTTTATTGAAAAGAAAATTAATTTTTTTAATTGAGAATTAGATTTATTCACAACATTTTTGGTGTTTTTAACAAAAGGTTTTATCTTTTTTTTAGAAGAAAACTTTTTTTTAATGAGGTTTTTTTTAATTTTGTTCAACTATTTCACCAAGGTACTTTTTTCAATTTTAATTTATACGCAATAATGTTAGTGGCAGAGTGCATAAAAATTGTAATAATTAGTAATGCTAAAATTACTTCAAGTTCGGGAAATCTTACAAATGAACTCAAAATTAGTCCGCCTAAAATGAAATCCCATTGATCTGCAACAGCCCAATGTGACCCTCTTTCGAGACCAATTCTTCGTTTTAAGAAACTCTTAACTATGTCTCCAAGCATTGCTCCAACTGATAAAAAAACTATGAAAGTAAAATATTGATTTATTGATTGAGATAATGGAACTAAAAAATAAATAAGGGTTCCTGCTGAAGCCCCTACTAAAATTCCACTAAAAGTACCTAAAATTGTTTTCCCATCGCCAAAAATTCTTTGCCCAAACAACTTTTTTCCAAAATCAAGCGGAACGGTTCCGTGCAACATTATGGGCGCAGCATTAGCAAAATACATTGGAACTGCATAAATTAGAAACATAAAAAACAAATTAATTAAGTCCAAAAAAATTCAACCCCTAAAAAATAATCATATTAAATTATTAAAAAATAAATTATTATTACAAATACTGCTCCTGATGTTGATCCTAGAAGATTTACTTGCATGTTGTTTAATAACTTTCTTGTTTCAAACACTGCCCCAAATATAGAATCTACATTTGAACCAACTATCCCTGCAATAAAAATCAGTAAAGCAAATCCAAAATTTTGGTGAGACAAATAGTAAAGTAAAGCAATAACAAGTCCCCCAAAAGCAGCTGCGCATTCTCCAAGTAAAGTTATCCCCCCATCTGTCCCTCTTGGAACTTTTTTTAGTGTGGTTATCATAATGGGATCTTTTTTTGAGTAATACCCAATTTCTGAAGACAAAGTGTCTGCTAAAGCTGCTGAAATTGCTGCAAAAAATGCTAACTCAAAAAGAACCGTACTTTCTGGAAAAATTACTATTAAAATAATTGATATTAAAGCTGGTAAAGAATTCCCGACCACATTGAATACATTTCGTTTTTCGTGTTTCTTTTTTGGATAATTACTTGCAATTTCTCCAATAATAAAAAATGTTACAACTGTAAAAAAAGCAATTGTGGGATTAGGAGCATAACTTATTGCAGCCAAACCCACTACATTAGCCACTAGCACTCCTTCAAAATCTAGTAACTTTTTATAATAAGAAAATAAAGAAAATACTATTAAGAAAAAAACAACTAAAAGCAATTCTTCAATATACATATCAACTAACTTAATTAGTTAAAACTAATTTATATAACTTATACTATACAAAAAATTAGTGAAAAAAATAGTTTTCGTAGTGAAAAAATTTTAAAAAATCTGTTAAAAGAAATAGATTTAGAGAAATTAATTTAATTAATTAAATCTAATTAACTTAATTTAACTAAATTAATTTTTTTTCTCAGTAAATATTCCTTTTGCTGGAATAACTTTTTTAACTAAGAACACTTTTCCAGTTTTTTTTGCTAATTCACTTAATAAGTTTCCTAAAAGCAATTCTTTTGATACTTCTTCAAAGTCTTTTCCGGCTAAAGTAAATAATTCTTTTTGCATTATTTCTCTTATACCTGCTTCTTGTCTTCTTGTAGCTTTTTTGTCAGTTATTGCTACAATAGTGAATCTTGCTTCCCCATTAGCTACAGGAATTTTTTCAATTAATGTAACTTTACTGTTTCTTCTTCTAATTGATCTTCCTAAAGATCCTTTATTCATTTCGAATTTTGATAATTTTGTAGAAACATTTTGTCCTTGTATGTCTGATACTTTTAAGTAAATATACCAATCTCTTTTCATTCTGTTTCCAGTTAATGTGTCAAGAGTTGTTCTTATTGTTCTATTAGCTAAATTTTTTGGTTTTTCTGCTGGTGTTTCTGCAATTGGTTTTCTGTCAAATAAAGGAGATGCGTTAATTGTGAACCATTTTTTCTTTTTCCATTTATCCACTACTCTTCTTGATCCTTTTCCTGCAGCCGCTGCTTGTGGTTTTACTTGTTGTTCTGCCATAAAATCATCCCATTTATTTTAAAAATTCATTAATTCTTTTTAATCCTTCAATTCCTTTTTCTTCTAAAATAATTTCTTCCCCTTTTTCACTCTTCTTTTTCAATTTTGCTTTTATTATAAGTCTTTCAACCATAAAAATTATTTAACAAGTAATGCTGCTTGTTCTGCAGAGTATTTCCAATCAAGTGGAAGTTTTCCTTTTTTAGAATAATATTTACCTAATTTTCTTATTTTTGAAACAGTTATCTCATATCCTCTTTTAGCAGAGAAGTCTTTTTTGTTTTTAGTTAAGTGTTTTTCTAGTATTACACTTCTTCTAATTAAATTTATTAAATCTTCAGGCATTTCTCCTAAAAGCTTGTTTTCTTGTAAAACTCCTTGGATACTTTTACCGTTTGATAATTCAAAAAAATCTTTTACTCCATACTCATCTCTTAAAATTAGTCCAATTTTACTTGGAGAGTGCCCAGCGTTTGCTAGTGATAAGATTACTTCTTCAGCTTCTTCTAAAGGAATTTGTTTAGTAACTTCTTTCCCTTTTTTTGATTCTTTCTTTTTAGCCATTTCAATCACTTTAACCTTTCCATCCTTTTGGCATGGAAAAGAACAACAAAATTATGACATAATTCTCATAGCTAAGGTTTAAAAAGCTTGAGTCAAAGTTTTAAAAAATAACTAAAAAACGAAACTAAATTGAATTTGATAAAAAAAATCCACCCAAATCAAAAAAAGTTGAAAAATCAATGATATCTTGCTCGTTTTTCTATTTTTTCCATTTGTTTTAGTAAATCAACATCAGGAGAATAACCTTTCATTACTAACGCCCACCCCTTTTTTATCCCAGAATGGGTAGCGTTAAAGGTTTTTTTAAATACAATTAAATCAGTAGCTTTGTCTTCTAATTTTTTTGAAAAATAACCTAAACCAAAATCAATAAAAAAAATCTTTTCTTTATTTTTAGACCCTTTTTTTTCTAAAAAATATAATAAATTTGATGTAGTTAAATCTCCATGAATTACACCTAAGTTATGCATTTTTTTTATTTCTTGACCCATAACTAAACACAAGTCTTTATTTTTTTCAATAACTTCTTTCACTGGAACACCTTCTACAAATTCCATTATTATTTCTGAAGAGTTTTCATTTACAAAAAATATTTGAGGAACATTAATTACTTTTGACGCTTCTTTTATTAATTTTGTTTCAGCACGAGTTCTTTTTTTTCTAATAGACAGATCAAGAGAGAAATTTCTATAATTTTTTTGCGTTCTTTTTTTGTTAAGTGCTTTTTTTTGCTCAAAAATTGTTTCTATTAATTCAGCTTCTGCCCCTTTTTTATAAAATTTTTCCAAAATCATCACCATTAATTTACAATTTTTTATAAAATAATTAACAATTAAAATTTAATTAATGACAAAACTTGTTTAACAAAAAATTACTTAATAAAATATTTAATTAAAAAAAGTAATTAATTTAAATTTGAACAAGCTTGTTTTAGTTCTGTTTTTATTTGCTGAGCTACAGTCAAGTATTCTTCAATCATTTCTTTTTGTCCAACTCTTAATAATTCTTGTTCGTTTTTACTTAATGAATTAATTTTTTCAATTGCTTTAATTGCTGCACTCTCTGACAATTTTGCTGCTTGGTAAGATTTTATCAAGTAAGGCGATTTGCAGTTTTCTGAAATTATTTGAATATTTGACGCTTGTTTCATGGACATTAAAACATAATAAAATGATTGAGCTGAATATAGTTCAGCATTAGCTAAATTAGAATTCATATTTTCAAGAACTAAATCATTAATGTAAGCTAACATTATTTCATCATTTTGAGAAAATGCTGTTTGCATTGAATATTTTTCTTTTAAATGATTAATTCTTGCCGAGTCATTTGTGCCAGTTTCAATACACCCAAAAGTTAGCAAAATCAACAATATTGTTATTATTGCAACTGTTTTTTTCATAATAATATAAGGATTAGTTAGTATTAAATTCTTTCTTAGCTTTAAAAAATGCGATAATTTTTATTCACCAAATATCTTTTCAAAAAGCCCTTTTCTTTTTTTTGAAGAATTTTCTTCGTTTTTTAATTGCTCCAGTATTTCTTTTTGTTTTTTTGATAATTTTGAAGGAGTTTCGATTATTACTTTTATATATTCATCCCCAATTTCGCTAGACTCTAATTTTTTTATTCCTTTTCCTTTCATTTTGAATATTGTTCCTGTTTGAGTTCCCGCAGGTATTTTTAAATCAGCTTTTCCTTTTAGTGTTGGTACTTCCACAGTTGCTCCAAGTGCTGCTTCTGAAAAACTTATTGGAATTTCTGCGTAAATATCTTCATCGTCTCTTTTGAATATTTCATGTTTTTCTACTAGAATTACTAAAAATAAATCTCCTGAACCGTGTTTTCCTTCATTTCCTTTTCCTTGTAATCTTAAATGATTTCCTGAATTTATTCCAGCTGGAATTTTTATACTTAATTTTTCTGCCTTCTCTTTTAATCCAATCCCTGCACATTTTGTACATTGTTTTTCTGCAACTTTTCCTCTCCCTTTACATTTGTGGCAAGTAGTTTGCATTTGGAATATTCCAAATGGGGTTCTTTGTTGTTTTATTTCGACTCCTCGACCGTTACAAACTGTGCAATTTTTTAATTCTCCTTCAGAACCACTCCCTCCACAATTTTCACATTTAACAAATCTATCATAATTTATTTCTTTATTTACCCCAAAAGCAGCTTCTTCAAATTTAAGTGTTAAAGTTATTTTTATGTTTGAACCCAAATCTTTTTTTTCTCTTCTTTGTCCACGTGAGGAACCAAATATATCATTTATGTCATCAAAACCAAATCCGCTAAATCCTGAAAAATTATTAAAAAGATCTTCAAAATCAAAATCGGTTCCGTGCCCAAATCCTTGCTGTTTGTATCCTGAAAAGTTTTTGTATGCTTCCCCGTAGTTGTCATAATTTTGTTTTTTTTCAGGATCTGATAAAACGGAGTAGGCTTCATTTATTTCTTTAAACTTTTTTTCAGATTCTGCTTCTTTTGAAACATCAGGGTGGTATTTTTTTGCGAGTTCTTTGTATGCTTTTTTTATTTCATCAATAGAGGCATTTTTTTTTACTCCTAAAATGTCGTAATAATTTTCAGGCACAAAAATCAACTCTTTTTTCCCAAGGCTTTTTAATTAGTTAAATTATATTCAAAAGGTTTAAGAAGTTGGTTTATACTAGCTAATAAAATTAGCTAGCAAACCAATTTCCTTTTTGTTGATTATTGTTTTGAATATTATTTTTTTCTTTTATTGACTCATTATCTTTTTCTTTTACTTTTTTGTCTTCTTTTTGAATTTCACTTTGAGGTGATTCACTTTTTATCTGATTTTTCTTCGAAATCTGCGTCAACAACTTTTTCATCCCCTTCACTTCCTTTTGATTCTTGACCCTTGTTGTTTTCTTGTGGATTTTGTCCTTGTTGCGCTTTTTGATAAACTTCTGTTCCTACTTCTTGCAGTATTTTGTTTAGTTCTTCCATTTTTGTTTTTATTTTTGAACTTTCTTTTTTGTCTTTTGCTAATTCGTCTTTTAGTTCTTTTAATGTTTCATTTATTTTATTTTTATGCGCTTCAGAAATTTTGTCTTTTAGTTCTTCTAACATTTTTTCTGTACTATATACTGTTGCATCAGCATTGTTGAAGAGTTCTATTTCTTCTTTTACTTTTTTGTCTTCTTCTGCGTGAACTTCTGCTTCTTTTTTCATTTTTTCTATTTCTGCGTCGTTTAGTTTTTGTGAGGCAACAATTTTGATACTTGTTTCTTTTCCAGTACCAGTATCCTTTGCTGTTACATGCACTATTCCATTTGCATCAATATCAAATGATACTTCAATTTGAGGCATTCCTCTTGGCGCAGGTAAAATTCCCGTTAATTGGAATCTTCCTAGTGATTTATTGTCTTTTGCAAGAGGTCTTTCTCCTTGGATAATGTTGATATCAACTGTTGATTGATTGTCTGCTGCTGTTGAGAACACTTGACTCTTTTTTGTTGGGATTGTGGTGTTTCTATCAATTATTTTTGTTGATACTCCTCCAAGTGTTTCTATTCCTAAACTTAGTGGAGTTACATCAAGTAACAGTACATCTTTTACTTCTCCTGCTAATACTCCTGCTTGAACTGCTGCACCAATTGCAACACATTCCATTGGATCTATCCCTCTTTCAGGTTCGATTCCAGTTATTTTTTTTACAAAGTTTTGTACTATTGGCATTCTTGTTGGCCCTCCAACTAAAATTACCTTATTTATTTCTGCCGCAGTTAATTTTGCGTCTGCTAGAGCTTGTGTTATTGGTTTTTCACATCGAGTAATTATTGGTTTTATTAATTCTTCAAGTTTTGCTCTGTTAATTTTTATTGATAAGTGTTTTGGGCCTGTTGAATCTGCTGTAATGTAAGGCAAATTTATATCTGTTTCAAGAACTGTAGATAATTCTATTTTTGCTTTTTCTGCAGCTTCTCTTACTCTTTGTAAAGCCATGGAATCTTTTTTCAAATCTAGTCCTTGTTCTTTTTTGAATTCTTCACACAAGTAGTCTAAAATGATTTCATCCATATCTGTTCCACCAAGTTCAGTGTCTCCTGAAGTTGATTTTACTTCAAATACTCCTGAACCTAGTTCCATTATGGTTACATCAAGTGTTCCTCCACCTAAATCAAATACTAAAATTTTTGAGTCTTTGTTTTGTTTGTCAAGCCCATATGCTAGTGAAGCTGCTGTTGGTTCATTAATTATTCTTATTACTTCAAGACCTGCTATGGCTCCTGCGTCTTTTGTTGCTTGTCTTTGGTTATCATCAAAGTATGCTGGAACAGTAATTACTGCTTTTTCTACTTTGTCTCCCAAAAAGCTTTCTGCGTCTCTTTTTATTTTTTGTAAAATGAATGCTGATATTTGTTGTGGTGTGTATTCTTTTGCATCAATTTTGTATTTGTGACTTGTCCCCATTTTTCTTTTTGCTCTTGTAATTGTTCGATCAGGATTTGTTACTGCTTGTCTTCTTGCTGGTTCTCCAACTAAAACTTTTCCATCTTTTGAGAATGCAACGTAACTTGGAAACGCTTTTCCATAAACTGTGTTTCCTTCTGCTGAGGGAATAATTTTTCCTTTTCCTCCTTCAAGCACTGCTGCTGCACTATTACTTGTTCCTAAATCTATTCCAATTATTTTACTCATACAAATCACCACTCCATTTTTTAAAAAATAACTTTTTTAAAAATAAATAACTCCTAATTTCTTGATAAACCCATTAATCTTTTTTTTCACAAACAAATTTTTTTTCCACTTGAAATACTTACTTTTGTTGGTCTTAGTACTTTTTTATTTAAAAAATATCCATTCAATAATACTTTCACTACTTTATCTTCTCCAAATTCTGAATCTTCTTTCATCAAACAATCCATTGTTTCATGATCAAAGTTTTTTCCTTCACTTACTTGTATTTTTTCTAACCCGTTTTTTTTCAAAATTGCATATAATTGTTCATAAATTAAAACAAATTCTTTATTGTGTTTTACCCCTTGTTCAAGTGTGTCAAGAACTGGAAGTAATTGCTCAATTAAGGAAGCATTTGCAAATTCCTTAAATTCCAAATTATTTTTGTGTGTTCTTTTTTGATAATTTTCAAACTCTGCTTGAAGTCTTTGCAATGTTTCTGTTAATTCTTTGATTTTTATTTGATCCTTATTTGATTCTTGATTATTGTTTTTATCTTGAGTATTATTTACTTCTTGATTTTTACTTATTTCTTTCTCTATTTCTTTTGACTCATTTTTTGCATTTAATTCAACTTCAACCATAAAAAAACACTAATCAATATATGGTGCCGAAATATTTAATAATCTTTCCCAAGTGTCTAAATAGTTTGAACAATAATGCTACTGTTTAGACAATCTTTTTAAATTGATTGGTGTTTAATATTAATACAAGTCAAAATCAAATGAAAATATACATTAACCGGTGTTTTTATGAAAAAATCAACAATTAATTTTTCAAATACTCAAGATGCACCAAATGCGCTTCCAATTTTAAAAAGCCCACTTAAACAAGAAACCCCTAAACGAAGTAAGTTTAGATTAACTATTAGAAAAGTCGATCTTTCCACTAATCAAGATTTTGATAATAAAATTGCTTGGATTTGTTCCTCACTTGGTTTTTTTGAAATGATTGATAAAAACAAAAATGCCGCCGCAATATTTAAAGAAATATTTTTAGCAACCTCTATTGGACAAGTGCTAACTAGCACTACAATTGCTCAAAGAATTGGAATGAGTCGAGGGAGTACAATTAATCATTTAAATAATCTAACAAGAGCTGGATTAATTGAAAAAAACGGAAAATATTATTATGCAAGAAGTAAAACCATGGTTGGAACAATTAATGAAATCGAAGATGATTTAGCACACATTTTTTCCAGAATAAAAAAAGTTGCTGAAAATATTGATGCTGAAACAGGAAGTATAATTAGAATGAAATAAAATGTATACTAAAAAAATTAATTCAATATTAAAAAATAAGTTGAGATTAAAAGAGTGAATTTTTTTAGGATTTTTTCTAAACAAATGATTTTTAAATTCTAAAATCCTTGTTTTTGTTGTTATGAGTAATAAGTTAGATAAGTTATTTTCTCCAACAAGTGTAGCTATTGTTGGTGCATCAAACACTCCTGGGAAAGTGGGTTATTCAATTTTAAAAAACCTTATTGAAGCAGAATTTATTGGAGAAATTTACCCAGTAAATATTAATGATAAAATGGTCCAAGGAATTAAATCATTCTCTAGTTTAGTAGAAATTAAAAAAAATATTGATTTAACAATTATTTGTGTTCCTGCGCCAGTAGTTATTAAAGTAATGCAAGATTGTGTTAAAGCAAATGCTAAAAATGTAGTAATTATTACTTCAGGTTTTGCTGAAACTGGAGCGGAAGGAAAAAAATTGCAAGAGGAATTAGAAAAAATTGTTATTGAAAACAAAATTAATGTTGTTGGACCAAACACTCTCGGAGTAGTTAATACTGAAAATGGACTTAATGCTTCCTTTGCCTCAACTTTCCCTAGACAAGGAGATATTGCTTTAGTTTCTCAATCAGGAGCCTTATGTACTGCAGTTCTTGATTGGGCAAGACAAGAAAAAATTGGTTTTAGCAAATTCATTAGTACGGGTAATAAAGCTTTTTTGTCAGAATGTGATTACTTTAATTATTTACAACATGACCCAAAAACAAAAGCAGTTTTTGTTTATATGGAATCAGTAAAAAATTATAAAAAGTTTTTGAAAGAAGCTAGTGAACTTGCGAAAAAGAAACCAGTCATTTTATTAAAATCTGGAAGAAGTCTTGAAGGGCAAAAAGCCGCATCTTCTCACACTGGTGCTTTAAGTGTGGATGATGAAATTTTTTCTATTGCTTGTAAAAAAACAAATATTATTAGAGTAAACTCAATTGAAGGTTTTTTTGATTTAGCAAAAATGGTTTCTAAAATAAAAAAAATTAAAGGATTCAAACTTGCAGTAGTTACTAACGCTGGAGGACCAGGAGTGATAGTAGCTGATAGTGCTGCTGCTCATAAATTTCCTCTACCTGAATTTAGTCCAAAAACAATTCAAGCAGTAAAAGAAATTAATCCTCATTCTTCTAATCCGTTAGACTTAATTGGGGATGCAAAGCCAATTGATTATAGAACAGCGTTAAAAGTTCTTCAAGAGGATTCAAACATTGATTTAATTTATTGTTTACTTACTCCTCAAAGTATGACTAACCCTGAAAGAGTAGCTGATGTAGTAATTTCTTTAAACAAAAAGAAACCAATAATTTGTTCGTTTATTGGAGGAACTTCTGTTTCACATCCTAGAAGATTTTTAAAAGAAAACGGGGTCCTTGAATTTGAAACTCCTGAACGAGGAATAAAAACACTTGCAAGAATGAAAGAATACTACCAAAAAAGAGAGATAAAAAAAATATTTGAACAAAAAATTGTTGTTAATAAAGATGTTAAAAAATCATTAACTGGAAAAAATAAATTAAATTTAAAAGAATCTTTTGATTTATTAAAAAAATACAATATCCCTACTTGTCAAACAATATTTGTTTATTCAATAAGGGATATTGAAGAAAAAATTAGTTTAATCAAATTCCCAGTTGCACTAAAAACTGCTTCTGGGCTTGCTCACAAAACAGATTTTGGCCTTGTAAAAGCAAATATTCAATCAAAAGAAGAGTTATTTATTGAAGCTGACAAAATGTTTACTATTTCAAAAGAACAAAACGTGGAAACTTGTTTAGCTGTTCAAGAAATGATTAAAGGGGAAGAATTGTTAGTGTCTTCAATTAGTAATGAGTTTGGAAAAATTATTACCTTTGGTTTAGGTGGAATATTTGTTGAAGTAATGAAAGACATTTCTCAAAAAATTGCTCCAATAAATGAATCAGATATTGAGGAAATGTTAACTGAAGTTAAGGGGGCAAAGATTTTACAAGGAATTAGAACAAAAAAGAAATATGACATTAATTCTTTAAAAAAATTGATTAAATCTTTATCAGATTTAGCTTTAACTTACCCTGAAATTAATGAGATTGAATTTAACCCCATAATTATAACTGAAAACGGAGCATTTGTAGTAGATGCAGTAATTACAATTAAAAAATAAAAAATTAAAATAATTAGCTAATCACTATTTATTTTTTCTCAAAAACATCAATCATAATAATACTTCTATTAAATAATTAATTATGACCAAAATTGGTTCTTTAAGTATTAATGAAGGGGCATTTCTTGCCCCAATGGCAGATTATAGCAACATTGCTTTTCGAACACTTTGTAAAGAATATGGAGCAGCTCTTGTTTATACTGAATTAATTTCGGTTAAAGGATTGATTCATAAAAATAAAAAAACTCCTAAATTACTAAAAGTTAGTGATCAAGAAAAGCCAATATTTTTACAATTATTTGGAAATAACCCTATTGAATTTAGTAAAGCTATTGATTTTGTTGAAAAAAATTATCCTAATAATTTTTCAGGGTATGATCTTAATGCTGGTTGTAGTGTGCCTAAAGCAAAAAAAGGAAAATATGGTTCATATTTACTAAATTACCCAAAATTGATTGGAGAAATAATTAAAGAAATGAAAAAATCTACCTCCAAACCAATTACTCTAAAAATGAGAATTGGTCTTGAAAAAGAAACTTTTATGGAATGCGCAAAAATTGCAGAAAATGAAGGAGTGGACGCAATTTGTTTACATGCCCGACTTGGAACTGAAGGATATTCTGGCAAAGCCAATTGGTTAAAGATTTTTGAAATTAAAGATGAAATTAATATTCCAATTATTGGAAATGGGGACATCACTTCTGCTGAAAAAGTAATTGAAATGAAAAAACAAACTAGCTGTGATTTTGTAATGATCGGACGAGGAAGTATTGGGAATGCTTTTTTATTTAAACAAACAAAAGAGGCTCTTTTAAAAAAGAAGATTAGTGAGAGAACTTTTGAACAAAAACTAATTGAGGCCAATAGATTTATTGAATTAAGTAAAGAATTTGGTTTGGAAATGAATGATACTAAACGGTATTTTATTAGCTGGGTTAAAGGAATGAAAAGTGCTCCTGAATTAAGAAACGAAATTGTTTTTACTAAAGACTTAAATGATTTAGAAAAAGTTATTTCAAAAGCTAAACCAATAGAAGAACTTTAAAAAATTAATTAATTTAATTTTTAAAAAAATTAACTTTCAATATAATTTTTTCTTGGGGCAGTTGGTTTTTTTATAAATCCGAGGTTAGATTGCTTGAATTTGTGTTTACATTTTTCTGAACAAAATTTAACATCATTTTTTACTTCAAATATTACCCCGCAAGAAGCACACATTTTTTTCATTTTACCAACCATCCACCACTAACAACTCTAATGTTTTATTAGATTTGAAAGTATTTATGATGTATTAAGAACAGCTTTTAAATCACACTATTTTTTTAACGAAAGGAGTTATTTAAACCTTAAAGTTATAATAATGTTATGCCTGAAGAACAAATTCAACAAAAAAGTGAACCAAAACCAGTTGTAGGAGTGGTTGTAAGCTCTATTGATAAAGCTGATCAAAAAGAAACTGAAATAAAAAAAAGAATACTTAATGAAGCTGAAACTTGGTTAAAAAAGAAACAAACTATACTAAAATTATCCCAAATTACTCTAACTCTTGATACTTATGAAGACCTTTTTTCAGATTTTGATCCAAGACCATTTAATGAAAGAGCACTATCAATTGATTTTTTATCAGAAATAAAGGGTGCAAGTAAAGAAAAAGCAAATGGTGCACTTGAACTAAAATTTTTGGTTCCAAAAACGAAAAGAAACCCAAAGGACGAAATTTTAATTAATAAAAGATTAAGAAGCCACTTTAGAAAACACTATGAAATTGTTAGAAAGGAAGTTAGTAGATTAAAGAAAATTGGAATGAGTATGGTAGGGATTGGATTTTTTTTAGGAATTTTAGTAGTACTAGTATTAGAAAATGTTAGCCACAATATTGACCATTCAGTTATTTTCCAAAATCCATTAGCTTGGTTATTAATGATTTTTCCAAGCGTAATTTTAGTTTTAATGGAACCTGCTTCGTGGTTTTTGATTTGGGAAGGATTTAATAAAATTGTTTTTGACTGGGAAGAAAAAAAACCAGATTTGGAATTTTACGAAAAAATGACTAAATGTGAAATTGTTTTTGAAGAGTACTAAGTTATTTAAAAATAATTATTTAAAAATAGATAAAAGCACCACAAGCGCGGTGCTTAAATAAAATTATTTATTCTTCTTCTGCGAATGCTTTTATTGCATCCATATTTTCAACAATTAATTTTGCCTTTCCTTTACCAAATTGAAATGGAAAATTATCAGTTTCATTTCTCTTTAGTATTATCATTTTGTTTCCTTTAAATTCACCATATTCTACAACCATTTTTACATCACCTTTTTTGATTAAAAAATCAATTTATTCTAAAAGATTGTTGGTTCTTAACATTTAAAAAACTACTTAAAGTTATGTGCCAATAAGTTAATTATGATTGAAAAAATTGCTATTGTGTGTTCTTTACAAGATGAGGCAAGTGTTAATATTTCAAGGGAATTAAAAAAACTAGGAATTCCTTCTTGGGCCAATTTTTATGAATTTACTGAAGACACAATTTTTTTGCCTTTAGAAAAATTAACTGAAAAAAACATTATTGTTGTTTCTAAACATGAAAGTAAAGCACAAAAAAAATCCCTAACTGTTCACAGCATTGGTAATTTTGGAAAAGCTGAATATGGAGGATTAGAGAGAAAACTTTGTGGAACCCTACCAAAAATTGGATCTAATTATTTACGTGCATTAAACCAAAAAAAATCAGAACTTAATTTAATGGAGTTTGAAATTTGTTATGAGGTTACCCATCATGGCCCCTTTGTTGATAAAAATGTTGTTTTTATAGAAATTGGGAGTTCAAAAATTGAATGGATTAACCCATTGTTTGGAAAATTAATTGCCGAAATTATAATAAATAGTACTTTTACTGAAAATAAGGATGTTATTGGCATTGGCCTCGGAGGAACTCACTATGCCCCGGAATTTACTAAATTAGTTTTAAAAGAAAATTATGCTTTGGGACACATTTGTCCAAGCTATAATTTAGAAAACATTGATTTAGAAATGTTAGAGCAAATGTTGTCTAAAAGTAATGCTTCAATTATTATTTTAGATTGGAAAGGACTTAAAAGTTTTAAACAAACCATCCTTGAGTTATGCGAAAAAACTAATATACCTACAAAAAAGATTTAATATTATTGTAAAATAGTAACAAATATACAGCGTGGAAAATCTCATTTTTCATTAAAAGAAACAAATATTAGGCACTTTAATCATATTATTATTAGGTGATATTAAGTGGATTTTTCAAAAATAGTAAATAAATTTGATGTAATGGATATTGCTCTGATTAAGTTAGGAGTATTGTTTTTTGCATTCTGGATTGTTTCAGCATCGGCAACAATCGCTAACTGGGTTATTGCAATGAATCATTGGATCTTTTTTGCAGCATTTGTTATTTTAATAGCAAGACCTCTTTATAGAGCTTATTTTAAAAAAGAAAAGAAATTAATTGTTAAAAAAGTGGTTAAGAAAAAAAGAAAGTAAGATATTCTTACTTTCTTATTTAATTAATTTTTTAAAAAATAAGCGGGTTTTTAATGTTTTGTCTTTAATAAGTTATTAAGGTGATTTGAATGGGTGGAACATTAACTTATAATTCTCAAAAGAGATTCAAAACAGCAAATGAATCGGTTATTTCTTTAGCAGGAGAATTTCCTAAATGTAAAGGACTATACCCTGATTGCCCAGAAGAACCTTCATTAGCAAATCCAATGTGCAGAACTTGCCCAAAAACTGAAGGAATGAAAAAACCAAAACTAGAAGAAATTGAAGAACAAAGAAAAGAAAAAAAGAATGAAGAACCAGAAGTTTTAATTGAAGAAGATAAACCTGTTGAAACTTTAGAAGAAGCTAATAAAGAAACTAATTAATTTTTTCATTTTGTGAAAAAGCTACTTTTCTTTTTCACTTATTTTATTTTTTATTTTTGTTTAAATAATATTCCTTAAATTTTTCAAGAGCTCTCTTTCTGTGACTTATCTCATTTTTTTCTTTTGAATGCATTTCTGCAAATGTTTTTGTTTTGCCTTCCGGAATAAATATTGGATCCCAACCAAACCCTGATTCACCTTTTGGTTTCACTATTTTTCCTTTAATAGTTCCTTCAAAAAATAGTATTTCTTTTCCATTTGAATAACCAATCATGGTTTTTGCTTCAGCCCCAAATAAACCAGCTTTATTAGCTAACTCAAATATTCCTTTTCTGTCCAAAGCTTTTACAAACCATTTAATTAATGGACCTGGCAATTTCCAATTAAGTGCTTCTAGTGAGAGAGAGGTGTCTTCAACTAGTAACTCCCCTTGTTGATATTTTGATGCTTCAATTAATTTAAATTTTATTACTTCTTTTGAATCAATACTTTGAATCTCGGGTAATTCAATATCTTTTTGATAAACTTTTATTTCTGGTGAAAGAATACTATTAAATTCTTCTAATTTATGTTCATTTCCTGTAATAAAATATAGTTCCATCAAGACCACCAAAATATTGTCCAACAAATTGAGTTTAATATTATTTAGCTTTTTAAAAATTATATTAATTAAAACAAAGTGTCGAATATTTTTTTACCGTTTGATTCTTCTAAGTATTTCCATCTTTCGTCAACATATTTTTGTATTTTTTCAACAAGATCGGGAGTCAAATGTTTGAATCTTCCTTGCATCATCAAGTATTGTTCAACTGGTTTTTTTTCTGCTGGAGTGTAATTTAATTTCATTACCCCATTTTCAATTTCATATAATGGATAAACAGTTGTGTCTTGTGCTATTCTTGATAAATCAATTACAATTGAGGAATCAATTTTCCATCCAGGAATGCATGGAACAAATACTGAAATAAATGAGGGCCCATCAGTGTTGAGTGCTTTTTGTACTTTGTTTTTTAAATCAAATAAATTTGATACGCTTGCAGTTGCAACATATTTTGCTCCGTGTGCTGCAATAATATAAGGTAAAGGTTTTTTTGGTTGAGTTTTTCCATGAATTACACTTCCATTTGGGCTTGTTGTTGTTGCAGCGTAAGGAAAAGTTGCTCCGCTTCTTTGTATTCCTGTATTTTGGTAAGCTTCATTGTCTGTTGCTATGTAAAGTATTTTGTGTCCTCGTTCTACAGCTCCGCTTATTGCTCCAAAGCCAATATCAAACATTGCTCCATCTCCACCAATTGCGATTACATTTGTTTTTGTATTTCCTTTTGATAAAAGCGATGCTTTTACTCCACTTGCAACAGCTGCTGCATTTTCAAATGCGCAGTGCACCCAAGGTACTTCCCATGCTGATTCTGGATAAGGGGTTGAAACTACTTCCATACACCCAGTAGCCATTACAATCATTGTGTCTGCCCCTGCAGCTTTTAGTATGTGTCTTATTGCTAGTGCTTCTCCACATCCAGCACAAGCTCTGTGTCCGCTTGCAAAATATTCTTTTTCGTCTAAACCCAAAATTACCATAATCATCAATTCCATTTTTGTTTTTTAAAAAATTATTTTAACCAAACTCCTTCTTGTCCTTTTTCAATTATTTCAAATGCTTTTTTTATTCTTGTTCGATCAATATCTCTCCCACCAAGTCCCGCAATAAATCCAGTCACTTTTACTTTTTCTTCTTTTAGTGCAGCCTTGATGTCAGTACATAATGGCCCTTCATATCCAATTGAAACGTGTCTATCTATTACCCCTAAATTTTTTAATTTTTTTGTTGCAGAAATTATTTCTTCTTTTGGAAAGGGTCTCATTGATTTTATTCTAATTATTCCTGCTTTTTTTCCAGATTTTTGTAATTCTTCAAGAACCATTCTTGCAGTTCCAGTTACTCCACCAACTGTAACAAGAGCATATTCTGCATCTTTCATTTCTATTAACTCAATTAATCCGCCACCATATTCTCTTCCAAATTCTTTTGCAAATTCTTCATGAACTTTTTGTATTTCCTCTTTAGCTTCACTCATTGCATTTTGTTCTATTTCTTTAAATTCAAAGTAAGTGTTTGGTTGAGCAAATGCTCCAAAAGTTTTTGGGTTTTTTACATCTAAAAAATGTTCAGGGGTGTATTCTGGCAAAAATGAATCTACTTTTTCGCTAGTTTCAATTATCACTGGCTCGTACACGTGGGTTAGAGAAAATCCATCCATGCAAACCATTACTGGGAGTAATACATTTTTTTTCTCTGCAATTTTGTAAGCCATTATTGTTGTGTCAAATGCTTCTTGTACATTTTCGCAGTAAAGTTGTATCCATCCTTGGTCTTTTTCACTCATTGTGTCAGAGTGATCGTTCCAAATATTTAGTGGGCCTGATAGTGCTCTATTTGCTACTACCATTACTGCAGGCATTCTTGATGCTGAAACAATTGGAATTATTTCATGCATTAGTGCAAGACCTTGTGAGGCTGTTGCAGTAAATGCTCTTGATCCTGCCGCGTACGCCCCATAAAGTGCACTAATTGCAGAGTGTTCACTTTCGACATGAATTAATTGAGCGTCAATTTCTCCATTAGCAATATATTCTGATAATTTTTCTGGAATTAATGTACTTGGAGTGATTGGGTACATTGGTAAAACTTTTGGTCTACAAAGTTTTACTGCATTAGCAACTGCTTCTGAACCAGACATAACTTTTGTTTCACTCATAAAAATCACTATTTTTATTTCCCCAAATTAATTTATTCAAATATTTTATTTTTCTTCAACCTTATATGCAATGCATTTTACTGGGCATTCTTTTGCACAAATTAAACATCCTTTACAATATTCATAATTTACTTGAAATTTTCCGTCTTTGTCTTTATAGATTGCACCGTCAGGACAATTTAACCAGCATTTTCCACATTTTATACATTTTGCTTGATCAATTTCTGGTTTAAATGTTCTCCAATCCCCAGTTTTGTATTTCTTTGATGAGCCTGCTTCAAGTACTGTTGCTCCAAGGTTTAGTATTATCCCTGAAGAAGTTTTCTCAACTTTTGAAACTTCTTTTTTGTTGTCCTTTTTTTCAACCATAAAATTCACTTTTTTTATTTACCAAAAATTATTTATTTTTTTAACGAGTCTTCATAAACTTGTTTTATTGCAGACAAATTTTTTTCAAGCATTGTTCCTTTTGAACCCATTTGTTGTTTGATTGCATTTTCTAGGGACTCTATTGTTACTTCTTTTGTTAATGCACTAAATGCTCCAAGTGCAGCAATATTTACAAAAGGTTTTCCTATTTTACTTATTGCAATTGCTGAAATATCTACACACTTTATTTTTGCTTTTGTATTTAATTTAAATTCTTCCGGTTTTTTATGAGAATTAATTATTATTAAATCACTAATATTTTCAGTTAATCCGTTTAGAAGTGTTGCATCAAGCACTATTGCATAATTTGCGTCATAAACTTGTTCTCTAAGAGTAATTTTTTTCTCATCAATTCTTGCATAACTTCTTACGGGGGCCCCAGTTCTTTCTACTCCAAAATTTGGAAAAGCTTGAGAATGTTTTTTGTCAAAGAACGCTGCTATCGCTATTATTTGTGAACTTGTAACAGCTCCTTGCCCCCCTCTTCCTAGTACTATTATTTGTTTCATTTTTTGCATCTCAATTTGTTTAACTTAATAAAAAGAAAATATCAACAAACCTTTAAAAATTAAACTAACGAACAAGACTTCGTCAATTGTACTATGCTTTTATTTTTTTAAATTTATAAAAAAAATAATTATAACTTAATTTTTGTAGAAATTAATTCTTTTCCAAGTAGTGCTTTTTCTAAATTTCCTTTTGTAAATAAATTAAATATTTGTGCTTCGCTTCCATTTAGTTGTTCTGCTAATTTTTCTAGTTTTCCTTTCATCCCACCAGTTACATCAACTGAATTTGATTCGCTCGCCATTTTTATTACTTCATTAAAATTTTCTTTATTAATTTCTTTTATTAACTTTGCAGCAGGATTAATTTTTGGGTCAGCAGTATAAATTCCATTCACATCAGTCCCTAATAGTATTTTGTCAGGTTTCATTAATTTTGTTATTTGTGCAATTGCTGTATCTCCACTCATTACACTCCATTTTAGTGTTCTGTCTTTTACCATTATTCCTGTTGTTATTGGAATCTCTCCTCCACGCAATGCTTTTTCATACTCTTCTATTTCATAAGTTATTACTTTTTTGTTATCTTGTTTACAAACCCAATAACCTGGTATGTGTCTTGTTTTTAGTTTTTGTTTTTCAAGTGTTTCTATTACTTGGTCAGCAACATAATCGCAATCTTTAATTGTTTTTTCAGTCCCTTCTTCTTGCTTTTTTGTTTTTATTCCATCATTTAAGTCATATTCTTTTACATTTGTGTGACCAAATGGACCAACCCCACAAATAATAATTAAATTAAAATCTCTTTCTTTTAGCGCGAATGCAATTTCTTTTGCTGCATCATCTATCACAGCAATATTCATTTCAAATTTGTTGTCAGCTTTTTTGGTTATTGAAGAACCACCAAGTTTTAATAAAATTAATTCTTTCATCCACCCACCAAATTTAATTTAAAAAAATAGTTATTCTAAAATTATTTTTGCGCTAGTCGCATTAACAATTACTTTTTGTCCGTTTTTTATTTTTGAAATATCAATTTTGTCTACACATGGAATTTCCGAAATAATTGCCCCCACTGCAACTATTGTTTCGCATTCTTTATTTATTAATGCGATTGGTGCTGTTCCTTGTTTTTTCATTCTGTAAAGCGCGTAACTTCCAACAGTTGAACCTTTTCCTTGTGGGAAAACTAAAATTTTTCCACTAATACTTTTTCCTTCAAGTTCGTGTCCTTTTTCTGTAACTACTCCGTTCGCAGGATCTACTCCTCCAAAGAAACTTATTCCTTGTGTGGTGACAAGTGCTTCCCCTTCTGCATTCCCTTTACAAATTTTTCTTCCAATCATTTCAACCATAAAATTCACTTTTTTTATTTACCAAAAATTAATTTAATTTATTTACATGCCTCTTCAACTAACTTTTCTAAAGGAAGAATTTTTGTTTTTGATTGATTTTTTGAGTATGCGTAGTAGCACCCTTTTGCCGAGTCTGTTGCAAGGCATTTGAATCTTCCTTTTATTGGAGCCACTACACAACAAGTGTCTGCTGCAAATTTTGCTCCAGCTGCTTCAATTATTTTAGAGTACCCTGCGGTGTCAGCTATTCTTTTTGTTGGTCTTGCTGTAGTTATCCAAAATTCTTTTGTAACTTTTTTTCCTTTTAAAAGTTCTGCCACTTTTGCTATTTCATTTATACTTGCGTGTGGGCAACCAATACTTACAAAATCCACTTCACAATCATCCATTGTCATTTCTTTTAATGCTTTATCAATATCTTCTCTTATTACTATCATTTCTTCTTTGGGAGTAGGAGTTTTGTTTGGAGTTATTCCTTTTATGTGGAAAATTGCTGCACCCCCATAAGTTGCAATACTTGCTGAAAAAGATTTTAGTTCTTCAATTGTAGCTTCTTTTATTCCTATAATTAAAACTGGTTTTGCTTTTACTTTTTCCCCAATTACTTTCCCAAGGGCTCCAAATTCGTTTGTTCCTTTTATTTTTGCTTTTAATTTTACTTTTATTTGTGCATTTCTATTTTCATCTAAATGCATTCCATAAAGCGGGGTCTTTCCAGTTAATGCACTTGCAAGTGCACTTGGTCCACCTTCTCTATTTGTTTTTGCTCCAAGAACTGAATTTGCATACGCTACTGCGCTACTTTCACTCCAAGCAATGTGTTGACCAAAGTGAGGATTGTTTCCAATTAAGTATGGGGTACAAGTACAAGTTGGTAGTACTCCCATTTTTGTAAATGCGTCTATTACTAATTTTTGTTTTACTGCAAAATCTTCACTTATTCCAAGTGCTTGGTAATTTTCTAAATCCATTCCTGCAGGGTTTAATGTTGTTAATACTCTCACTTTTCCATCTTTTGCTAAGTCATCTAAAAATTCTAGCCCAGCGTCTCCTAAATTGTCATAACTTACTCCTGCAATTTGTACACTAGTTACATCGACTAAATTCTTTGCCCCATAAATTTCTCCTAAGGCGACAAGTATTTCCATACTTTTTCTTAGCGCGGGTCCGTTTTTTCCTTCAAGCATTTTTTGTTCGGCTTTTGTTAATTCCATTTTTTCACCAATTCAATTTTTAAAAACCATCATTAAATTTATTTTCTATAAATAATCTTTTATGTTATATTTTGGAAATTCGGTTCTTGTCATTTTTGCAACTTTGTCTAGTCTCATTGTTAAATCAAATCCTGCTTTTGCTGTTTCTCTTGTTATTTGGTCTGCACTTGCATCAAGTGAAGATCCTTTTTGTTTTGTGAATAAATAAAAGTTTTTGTCCGCTTGGAAACGTGTAGCCATTGCCCACTCTACTTCTAAAGGGTCATAAATATTTATGTCTTTATCCACGATGAAAAAATGTTTTCCTGATGTGTGTCCTTTCATTGCTGCATCAATTGCTTTTTTCCCATCTTCTTCATTTTGTTTATTAATTTTTACAATCACGTGAAACCATGAGCTTCCGCCAGGATTAACACTCACGTCAATTACATCTACCCCTGCTTTTTTTACACAATCAAATACTGTTGGTTCTCTTGGCATCCCCATTAGAATTTTATGTTCAAATCCTCCTGGTAAGAGTGCGTGGTAAATATAATTTGGTCTTACATAAATTTTGTCAACTGTAAAAACTGGTTCTTGTCTCACTATATCGCTTGTTCCTGTTAAATCAACAAATGATCCTTCAGCATGTTTTTCATTTAGTGATAAATTTCCTTCCATTATTATTTCTGCGTCAGAGGGAAGTATTGCGTCAAAAGTTTTTGCTTTAATTACTTCAATCGGTTTAATTGAATTGGCAATTTCAAGTTCATTTACTCCTAAAGGTGGTGCCATTGCCGCAGCTAAAGCAGTTTCTCCTCCAATTCCAATACAATATGCTGCTCGCATTCCCCCATTATTTTTTTTCAACAACTCCATTGTATTTCTTTCAAGGATTCTAAGCGCAATTTTATTTTTTCCAATAATCATTCCTCTGTGATAACAAACATTTTGACCAACTACTGAATCTTTTACTATAATAATTCCACTTGAAATATATGCTCCCCCATCTTTTGAGGTGTGCGTTAAAATTGGTAATTTTTCTAAATCTACTTCAATTTCAGTATGATCGGTCGAATTAACTTCTTTTGGTTTTGTGGGGGCATTTAGTGCTTTAGTCATTATTGGTACAAGATCTTTTACCTCGCAACTTAAGTATTTTGCTACTTTTTCTTTTGAAGCGAAAACATTTGCAACTATTTTATTTTTTGATTCTTTTACATTTTCAAAAATTATGCTTTTGTCTCCAGCGGAGTAAATTATTCCACTCGCTTCTAAATTTTTTGAAACAGGCTTTGTTATTGTATAGTCCGCTTTTGTTACAAATTCTCTAAAACTCATAAAAATCACCTTTAAACTAACATTAAATCTTGTTCCATCTATTGAATTTGTTGTTAGAAACTCCTAATAAATCTAATGCTTTTCCAACAATAAAATCTTCAACATCTTCTATTTTTTTTGGTTTGTGATAAAACGCTGGACTCAAAGGAAAAATTATTGCGCCATATAAGGATAGTTTCCATAAATTTTCAAGTACAGGCCCACTTAGTGGAGTTTCTCTTACCCCAATTATTAATTTATTTCTTGTTTTGAGCATATTGTCTGAACATCTAGTAATTAGATTATTTGTGTGTGCGTGAAGTATTTCTGAAACTGTTTTTATTGATGCAGGAATAATTATCATTCCATCTACTAAAAAGGAACTAGAGGATATGCTTGAGGATAAATCATCATTGGAATAATTTTTTGTTGCAAGTTTTTTTATTTGAGAAATTTTTGTTTTTGTTTCTTCTTTAATTACTTCATTAGCCCATTCGCTAATAATTAAGTGTGTCTCAATTTTTTTTTGTTTTAATTCCTTTAAAAGAGCCACTGCATAATTTGCTCCACTTGCTCCAGTTATTGCAATAATTATTTTCATAAAAATAATTTTAATTTATTTTTACTTTTATTGAATTGTAATTTTTTGCAGAGTACATTGTCATTAGTTTATCTTGTTGTGCTTCATTGTAACACAATATTAGAACATTTCCGCCCATTCCTGCCCCAGTTATTTTTGCTCCTCGTGCATTTTCATAACTAGCAATTTTTATTATTTCATCTATTTCTTTTGTTGAAATATTTAGTTCTTTTAATAATAAGTGATTTTGATTCATTAGTTTTCCAATCTCTTCTACTCCGCCGAATTGAACTTCTTTTTTTGCCTTAGTTACAATACTTTTGTATTCTAAAAATAATTTTTCATATTTTTTTGGATTCTTTTCTTTGTCTTCTTTTACCATTTGAACTGCTTGTTTAGTATCATGTTTTATCCCTGTGTCAACTAATAAACATAAAAGTGCTTTTCCACATTTAAATGGACGAATTATGTTTTCTCCACCTTTCATATTTTTTTCAAACCATATTACTGTCCCATACGTTGCGCAAGAGTTATCTATCCCGCTTGGGTTTCCATGATTTATTTTTTCTGCTCTAAAAGCAGCTTCATTAATTTTGTCTTGTTTCCACCCTAAATCAAATATTTGGTTTAATGCTCCCGCCATTGCTACTGATAGTGCTGCTGAGTAACCTAACCCTCCTCCAGCAGGTAGATTTGCATTAATGTTTATTTTTAGTCCTTCGAGTTTTAAAAATTCTTCTCCTTCAAGTATCGCTTTTAGTATTTTTGATTTTATGTGATCAGGTTGTTCTTTTAGTGAAACTTTTTCTTTGAATATTTTATCATCAAATATCACATCATTAGAATCTTTTAGTTGTTGTATTTCTACTTCTACATATTTATCTATCCCTGCGGCAATCCCGGGTAAACCATAAACTACAAAGTGTTCTCCAAAAAGAATTACTTTTCCATACCCTTTTGCTTTTGAGCTAGCCATAATTTGTTACCTACTAATATTATTGAATTTAATGTTTATAAAAGTGCCTTTGAAAAAATTAATTAAAGGCAAAATAATTTTGAAATAACTTTAAAATTGATTTTTTTAGAATTTTGGAATGAATTTTGTTCCATAGTGAATTATTCCTTTTTGTCCACTTTTATAGAATTTTCTAAATACTGCTTCAACTTCTTGTCCAATTTTTAGTTCTTCATATTTGCAATCAATTACTTGCCCAGTTATTTTTGCTCCTTCTTTTAATTCAATTATTGCTACACAGTATGGAGCCATTTGGGAGAATACTTCTGGACCAGAATGAACTTGAGTGTAAGAAATTATTTTTCCGCTTCCAGAAAAATCCATTTCTGCATAATCTAAATTTCCGCAAGTACACATTCCTTTTTTTTCAAAATATGTTGCCCCGCATTTTGTGCATTTATACCCGCGTAATTTGTATCGGTCGTTGTAATTTCGCCATCTTAGTATTGGACTTTCTCGGAACATATTCATTTCACCATTTTAATTTTTTCAAAATTTAAAATCAATCCTAGTATTTTCTTTTATATTCACTTCTTTTTACAAGTGGTTCTTCAGCAGCTTTTGCTTCTCTCCACTTTTTTGCTCGTAAATATAATGGTTCGTTATCTTCTTGTATTTCTTTTTCTTCAAGAGTTTTTCCCAGTCTAACCACTGGTTCTTCTTCTGTTTGTTTTGCTTTGAATGCTGACTTAACTCTATCTAGTATTCCCATAAAATCACCCTTTATGAAAATTTTGTCTTCATAAAAATAATTTATTTCATTCTCTTAAACACGTGTATGCAAGCTGTTGCTCCGCTTCCACCAACGTTGTGTGTTACTCCTATTTTTGCATCTTTTACTTGTCTTTTTCCGGCTTCTCCTCGAAGTTGTGTTGTTGCTTCAATTGCTTGTTTAATTCCTGTTGCTCCTACTGGATGTCCGCATGCTTTTAATCCACCAGAAGTATTTACTGGGTGACTAGCATCAAAGTAAGTTTGTTTTTCTTTGTAAAGTTTTCTTGCTTCTCCGTGTTTTGCAAGGGCTAGTGCTTCTACTGCGTATATTTCTGCTATTGAAAAACAATCATGCACTTCTGCAAATGAAATATCTTTTGGAGTAATTTTTGCTTGAGCATAAGCTGATTCTGCTGCTATTCTTCCTGCTTTTATTTCTAAGAGTGATTCTCTTCTTGCAAGTGAGAGTGTGTCTGTTGCAAGAGCTGAAGCTGTAATGTAAACTTCGCTTCCCATTTTTTTTGCCACAGTTTCGTTTGCAATAATTATTGTTGCTGCTCCGTCTGTTATTGGTGAACAATCCATTAGTGTTAGTGGATCTGCTACCATTGTAGAATTTATTACATCGTCAAGGGTTAATTCGTTTTTGAATTGTGAGTAATCGTTTCTTGCTCCGTGGAAGTGATTTTTTACTGACACTTCTGCTAGTTCTTCTCTAGTTAAACCAAATTTGTGCATGTAAGCTTTTGCTAGTAATGCGTAAAGTCCTGGGAAAGTTAATCCATTGAATCCTTCAAGTTCTTCGTCTCCTGCTCCCATTAGTGCAGTTGTTACTTGCTCAGTAGAAACATCTGTCATTTTTTCTACTCCATTAACCATTACAATATTTGCTGCTCCGCTTTCAATTGCTTGCACTCCTTGTCTTAGTGCGATTGATCCAGAAGCACATGCTCCTTCTACTCTTATTGAGGGTTTGTCTAAATTTAGATTTTCAGTAGCCATTGCTCCAACGTGAAGTTGTCCTGAGAGTGAATCTCCACACATGTTTCCAGTAAACATTGAATCGATTTGTTCTGGAACGATTTTTGCATCATTTAGTGCACGAAGTTGTGAGTCAAGTAATAATTCTCTAAGCCCTCTATCCCAAATTTCACCGAACTTGGTGATACCAATTCCTAAAACACCGACTTTCATTTTTTTTCACCTAATGAAATAAAAATATATGAAATTACTGGCATAATTAATAACATTATGTAATAGTTAACTACTTGATTGATTGACGCACAATAATACTCACAAGAAGCAAATAATATTAACCAAGAATAATTTTGTTCACAAACAAATCCTGCAGGGACAACTCCACAATATGTGAATAAGGATAATAAAACAAATAAAATTATCTCAACTATAACAATCCCCACAAAGACGAATGCTTTATTTTTTGTAATATTAAAATTCATAATCATCAAATCCTTAATGTATTAACTCCATGTGTGATTCGTATTCTGGGTAGGTTAAGTATTCTTTTCTTTTTACATAGTCCTCTGTTGTTTTTGCTTTTTTTTGCGCAGCAGTGATTTTATCTGTTGCAGTAAAAATAAATGAATCGCTTCCAGATCCTGATCCATAAGATGTCACTAAAATTTTGTCGCCTGGTTTTGCAATATCAAGTACACAAGTTAAACCAAGTATTGAACTTCCAGAGTAAGTGTTTCCTATTTTTGTTACAATTAATCCTGGATTAATTTGTTCTTTTGTTACCCCAAACATTTTTGCTACTCTAAGTGGAAATTTTCCGTTCGGCATGTGGAACACTACATATTTAAAATCAGTAATTTTCATTTTTGTTTTTTCTAAGATATTTTTTGTTGCATTTACTACGTGTTTAAAATATGCGGGTTCCCCAGTGAATCTCCCTGCATGACTTGGATATGGTTCTAGTGCCCTTCTCCAAAAATCTGGAGTATCTGATGTAAATGAAAGTGTTGCATCAAGTGTTGCAACTGCATCTTTGTTTTCTCCAATTATAAATGCTGCTCCGCCAGCGGCTGCAGAGTATTCTAGCGCGTTTCCTGGTTCGGCTTGACTAGTATCTGAACCAATACTTAAACCGTATTTTATCATTTTTGAATCAACTAGCCCTGCGTTTATTTGAATTGTTGCACTTCCTGCTTTGCATGCAAACTGAGTGTCAAGAGCCGTGTAATTATTTCCAATATCAAGTGCTTCTCCAACAATTGAAGAAGTTGGTTTTACTGCATAAGGAGGAGATTCACTCCCAACATACACTGCTCCAATTTCTTTTCTGTTAATATTTGCTCTTAGTAATGCATTTCTTGCTGCAGCCACTGCAATAGTTGCTGTGTCCTCGTCTTTTCCTGGGACACTCTTTTCAACTAACCCAAGTCCGTTTTTTATTGATTCGGGTGTAGTATGTTGTACTTTTGCTATTTCTTCTACAGTTATTCTGTATTTTGGAATGTATGCTCCCCAACCAATTATTCCTGCCATGATATTATTCACTCTCTTTCGTTTTATAAGTCTAACTTTTCTATTTTTTTCTCAATTTTTTTATTATCTCTTCTGCTTTAGCTTGATTTATTTCTTTTGAAGTGATCATTTCTTCTGCAACTTTGTCAATTTCATTTTCGCTTGCTCCAGCTCCTGCAGCTAATGCTCGAGCGTGTAACTTCATGTGTCCTTGTTGAATTCCTACTGTTGCAAGTGCTCTTAGTGCGGCAAAATTTTGTGCTAACCCCACGCATGCTGCTATGCTTGTTAGTTCTTTTGAATTTTTTACTCCAAGAATTTTTAGTGATAATTGCGCCATGGGGTTTAGTTTTGCTGTTCCTCCAATTGTTGCAAGAACAATTGGTAATTCTATCTCTCCAACCAAGTCTCCTTTTTTATTTTTATAATATTTGGTTAGTGGAAGATATTTCCCTTTTTCTTTATAAGCCGCAAAAGAATGTACTCCTGCTTCAACCCCTCTAAAATCATTTCCAGTAGCAATTGTTAGTGCGTCAATTCCATTCATTATTCCTTTGTTATGAGTTGCTGCTCTAAATGGAGAACTTATTGCAAATTCGTAAGCGTCTAAAATATTTTCAATTATTTGTTCTCCACTTAAACCAAATTGACCGCTTCCTTCTAGTTTTTCTTTTGTCCAAATTGTACTAGCTCTTGCTTTTCTATGAATTGCAAGATTTGAAATAATTCTAAGAAGTGCTTTTCCTCCAGAAATTTTTTCAACTAAAGGAGTTATTTTTTCTGTCATTGTATTTATTGCATTTGCCCCCATTGCATCACGAACATCCACTAATAATTGTAATTCTATCATCTCTCCGCGTGTTGTTTTTAGTACCTCTCCTTTTAGGTCACGCGGCCCTCCTCCAAATTTTACTAAAACTGAATCTACTTTTTCTGCTTCTGCCAAAATTTCTTTTTTTGAATCAAGAATTTTCTTTAATGCACTTTTTGCATTCTTCATTTTTACTAATTGTATTTGTCCTATCATTACTGGTTCATCACTGGATGTGGAAAATCCACTAGATAATTTTGCGGCGTTACTTGCAGCCGCGACCACACTTGGTTCTTCAAGAACAAATGGAACCAAATATTCTTTTCCATCAATAACAAAATTTGTTGCAATTCCATAAGGTAGAGAAAATGTACCCACTACATTTTCTATCATTTTGTCTGCGTTAGATAAAGGTAAATTACTTTCTTTAAGTAAAGTGTTTTTTTCTTCAATAGTTAATGCATATTCTTTTGATAGAATTTCTTGTCTTTCTTTTATTGTCTTTTTGTAAAATCCATCAAAATTTTTTGAATTCAAATTAATCACCAAAAAAATTTAAAATTAAAAACTTCTTTTATAAAATTTATTCTCCGTTTTTTTGTTTATTTTTTTCTAACTCCTGTTCTATTAATTGTCTTTGTTTTGCTTCTGCTTCTGCTTTATCTTTTTTATTAAAATAATGGATTATTGATTTTGCAGCGTCTCTTCCTGTGGATATTGCTTCAATCACTGTTTTTGGTCCGTGTACACAATCTCCGCCTGCAAATAAATTTGGCACAATGGTTTGTTTATTTTTGTTTACTAGTATGCATCCGTCTGGTCCAATTTTTATTACATCTTTTAAAGAATCATTATCATGTTGTTGCCCAATTGCTACTATTACTTTATCCGCTTCAATTGATCCACTTTCTCCATTTTTATAATATACCTTTTCTACATGTTCTTTTCCTTCAAATTTTTCCACTTGAACACCAAAAATAAATTTTACTCCTTCCTCTTCTGCTTCGATATAATCTTTTTCAGTTACTGACTTGTGAGCTTCTTCTTTTGATGCATAAGTTATACAAGTTACTTTTCCGCCTAAACGTACTGCACTTCTTGCAGCGTCTATTCCAACATAGCCTGCTCCTATTACAACTACTTTTTCTCCTGGAGAAATCATTGGTAGTGAACTTTGATTTAAATTTACTAAAAATTTCATTGCGTTCATTATTCCTTTAAGTTCGCTTCCCTCATTATTTAGCATTTTTGGTTTTCCTACTCCAGTCCCCATAAATACTACGTCATATTTTTTTACTAGTTCTTCTAAAATATCTGCGTCAATTTTTACGTTGGGTTCAAAGTCTACCCCGAGATCATGTAATCCTGATATTTTTCTTGATACTATTTCTTTTGGTAGTCTGAATTCTGGAACTCCATATTTTATTACTCCCCCAAAAGTGTTTGTTCCTTCCATTACGGTTACATTTGCTCCATAAATTGATAAAAGTGCGGCCACTGTTAATCCACTTGGACCTGAACCTATTACTGCTACTTTTTTTTCATTATTCTTTTCTCGTTTTGGAAAAATTGTGTTATCCCCAATGTATCTTTCTATTGCTCCAATTGAGATTGGATCTTTTTTTGAATTAAGAATGCAAGCCCCTTCGCATTGTTTTTCATGTTGACAAATTCTTCCACAAATACTTGGGAAAAAATTACTTTCTCTTATTATTTCTCCTGCTTCATTAGTGTTTCCTTCTCTAAAGGCTTTAAGAAATGCGGGAATATTTACTTTTGCGGGGCAACCTTCCACGCATTTTGGTAATTTACATTGAAGACAACGGTTTGCCTCAATTATTGCTTCTTCTTTAGTAAAACCTAGTTCTACCTCTTTAAAGGAATTTTTTCTTTCATCTAAAGGCAATAGCGGTACTTTCATTAATAATCCCTTTTAGTTTTAAAATTTTTAACTAGCCTTTTTATAAAAAAGGTTAGCTCACCAACAGTAAGATGAATAAGGGGTTTAAGTATAAAAACCTATCCAAACAACGAAGAGCAAAACGTCAATTGACGAAAGAAACTGGTTTTTTGAGCAATGTGGCCTTTTTTTAATAATTATTTGAATTATTTGATCTTTAAAATTTTATTTTTCTATTTTTTTGTTTTGTTCTTTTTTTAAAAGTAGTTTTTTCCAATCAAATAAAAAAAATGCTAAAATTGATACAACCCCTATTATTTCAATTGTTATGATCCAAATAGTTGCGCTCCCTGCGAGAGTTGTTTCAAGAGAGGTAAATATTTTTTCTGAAGTGAATACCAAAAATAAATAACTTATACTTCTTCCAACAAAAAATCCTGCGATAATTTCTCTTAGCCTTATTTTTGTTGTTCCTACTGCAATAAAGAGTGAATTTGAAGGGAAAGGGAGTAGAGAAAAAATAACACTAAAAATAAATTTTTTCCAACTCTTTCCTTTTAACTTGTTTCGAATTATCCCCATTTCTTCTTTTTTATCTTGACTTGCTAATTTATAAAAAACTTTTCTTGATAATATCGCAAGTACATATCTTCCGCAAGTCGAAGCTGTTACCCCTATAAAAATTAAAATAAGCAAATTTTGAGGGTTTGCAATATAAAAATAAGCGAGAACAATCCATGTTGGAGGGGCAAAAACAGGGACAACATTTAACCCAAAAATAATTAACCATTCAAAAATTAGTTGTATTAGATCCATAATTATCAAAAAAGTAAACTAATTATTGTTTTAACCAGTCTTTTAATTTCCCTAAAACTACATATTCTTGTTTTTGTAGTTGAGAAATATTTTTACACCCTAACAAAAATGAAGTTATTTGCATTTCTTTTTTGAAATTTTCTAAATAAGTTATAATTTCTTTTGAACCATTTTTTGTTTGTGCTTTTAAAATTGGTAAAGCATTTCCGACCATGTCTGCTCCAAGCACTATTGCTTTTGTTGCTTCAAGTCCGTTTCTTATTCCACCTGAAGCAATTATTTTTTTGTTTGTTCCATGTAGCGCGTTTTTTGTTTCAATTATTGATACTGCTGTTGGTATTCCAATATCTCTAAATTCACCACCAAAACTTTTTTTGTGTCGTAAAGAATCTACTCTTGTCCAACTTGTTCCGCCCGCTCCTTGTGTATCAATTGCAGAAATTTTTGTTTCACGTAACATCATTGCGGTTTCATAACTTACTCCGTGTCCAACTTCTTTTACATAAACTGGTACACTTAGTGTGTCAGAATATTCTATAATTTTTTCTACCACTCCTGAAAAGTCTAAATTTCCTTCAGGTTGCATTGCTTCTTGTGCTGCATTAATATGGATTGCAAGAGCATTTGCTTCTATTGCAGAAAGCGCACTATCCACCTCTTTTGGATCATATTCTTTTAATTGCGCTGCACCTAAGTTTCCTGAAATAAAAATATCAGGAGCCACATCACGAACAAAATAAGTTTCTGTGAGTGAAGGTTGCTCAAGCATTGCTCTCATGCTTCCAAGACCCATCCCCACTCCTACTTCTTGAGCCGCAAGTGCAATATCTAAATTCACTTTTTTTGATACTTGCGCTCCGCCAGTAATTGCTGAAACTAAAAATGGAAAAGAAAACTTTTTACCCAAAAATTCTGTAGACAAATTAATGTCAGAAAAGTTTATTTGTGGTAAAGCTAAGTAATTTAGTTCGATAAATTCAAGCAAGGTTGTTTTTTCTTTAAAGGAGACATCTTTTTTTGAACAAAGATCTAAGTGTTCTTTTTTTCTTTTTTCTATTTGAGAAATCATAAAATCACTTAAATAAATTTACTAAATTATATTCTTCTTCTTTCTTCATTAATCATTCTTGAGAATTCCCCATATTTTTCACCAATTTCTTCTTGTATAATTTTTCCTATAGCGTCTTGCATTGCGATAAAAACGAAATGATTTGTAAAAGAAACTAATTTTGGAGAAGGGGTCGATTTTGGATTAATTACTAATTGAGCTTTTGTTATTTCTGCAATTAATGATTCGTTTGCAGGATTTTTTAGCATAAGTACAAGAGAAGGATCACTTTTGTTTCTTGTTTTTCCATCAAAAGCTTCAATAAATAAATTAATTACTCCGTGGTTATTTGAAAATAATCTAACAATTAAAGGTTTATTTTTTTTTGTAAAAGAATGAAACTCCTCAACCACCTCTACTGGTGCGATTCCTCTCGCTTTTGCTAAAATTGAAGCAGCTTTTCTTAATCGAAATAAATAAAGAATATTTGTTAACTTTGTTCCCCTAAAACCAAGTCCTAATAAAACTTTTTTTCGAGCATTCATTACTTGTTCATTTTTTTGAACAAACGCTTTTCCTACAAGTTCTTTTACCTCTCCAAAAGCAGGGGTTTGGGTTATGAAAGCTTCTTTTCTATTTTTTTCTTTTAATTCTCTTTTCTTTGCTTCGACTTCTTTAAGTAAACTTAGATTTATTTTTTCTCTAACTTCCTTTCCTTTTTTTTGAGAAATAGTTATTATTGTATCATCTTTTGAAGCGTTTCTTATTTTTATCCTTGAAGTTGGATTAGTTTTTGGTTTTTTGTAAACTGGCATAAAATCACATTTTTCTTTCAACTAAATATTCTGCAAATTTTTGTAACATTATTTTTGCATTGCTTTTTGGTAAAGTTTTGTCTAGTTTTTTCCAAGCAGTTTCAACTAATTTTTCTGCTTTCTTTTTTGAATATTTTATTCCATCATATTTATTTATTAGGTCTAAAGCTTCTTGTAATATTTTTTCATCAGTGGCGTGAGAGTCAAGGATTTCTATTAATCTTTTTTTATCTTCTTCACTTGCTACTTGTAGAGTTCTTATTACAATTAGGGTTCTTTTTCCTTCATGTATATCTCCACAAATACTTCCTTTTCCTTCTTTAAATTTGCTTTCAGTTAATTCTAGTATGTCATCTTGTATTTGAAATCCTACTCCTACAATTTGCCCAAAATCGGCCAACGCATTTTGTTGACTCTTGTTTGCTCCCCCAATTATTGCTCCAAGTTCGCAAGCAAATCTAGTCAATACTCCAGTTTTACATAAACACATGTTCAAGTATTGTTTTTCGTTCGGAGTGTATCCTCCTTTGTGCCAAGCAATGTCCCATGCTTGTCCACTCGATACTCTTAACATTTCTGTTAAATACAAGTCTTGTATTGCTGCTTTCTTTTTTTCACTTAATTTAAATTCATTTGTAATTATTTTTGCCATTGGCCAATAATACATTATTGTTCCAGTATTCACTGCTGTATCTACTCCAAATATTTTGTGTACACAAGCTTTTCCCCTTCTTGCAATTGAATCATCTTCCACATCATCGCACATTAATGTTCCGTTGTGAATGATTTCAACTATTGGAGCTAATTTTTTTGCTTTATCATATTCTCCTCCAACTGCTTCTGCTGAAAGACAAGCTAAAACGGGTCTAAATCTTTTTCCCCCTCTGTCGAGTAAATCCCAAATTGGTTCATTTACTCCTTTTGTGTAAGCAACTAAGTCAAGTTCAAAAACGGTTTTTCCAAGAACACTTTCTATCCATTTTTTATTAGCTGTTCTTGGGATGTAATTTTCTATTTCTTTTTCTATTTCTGGGACTTTTAATTTTAAAAATTCTTTAATCTCCATTTTTGTTTCTTTATCAGTTACTTTATATCCCAAAAAAATCTCCCCCTTTAATTAAGTTCTAAAAAATTTAGTTCTTTTAGCCTTAATTAAATTATGGTTAGATGTGTTATTAAAAGTTATTAATGGACAAAATTGGATTAAATTTGATTGTTTAAAAACTGTAAATCAAATTTTTTTTCAAGTAGTTCTAAAAATTCTTTAATCCTTTCTTCATTAACTTTACAACCTGCCGCAATTTTGTGCCCCCCTCCTTCTACCCCACTTAACTCTGACGAAATTTCTTTGAACGCTTTACCCAAATTAATTCCTTTCCTTAGTAAAGAAGAGGTTGCTCTTCCTGAAACTTTTATTGTACCATCAGAATTCTTTGCAAGTGCAATTATTGGTTTATCTTCTCTAATTACTGATCCATAAAGCATTCCTGCAATTATTCCAACTAAAGAATCTTGTATTTGGTCACTCGCATCAAAAAAATAATAATTTTTTCTTTCCTCAACTCCCTTTTCGAAAACAAATTGTATTCCTTTTGCAAGGGCAGTTCTATGCTCTTGAATTAACCCTAACAACTCTCCATATTCTTCAGCAAGATTTCTATTACCTAAGCAAACTTTTAAACCAATTTCTGGTCTTGCATGTCTCCCGCAAGAATTTAGTGCAGTCGCAAATTCTTTTGCATCACGAAGAGGAGATTTTCTTTCTTCTAAAAGTAAAGTGTAAGTTTCTCCAATTAATTCTTTAATTTTCCATTCAGGCAAGTTGTGATTTGTTAAATGCATTATTAGGGCCGAAGATAATTTCTTTTTTTGATCACTTGATAAATCTTCATAACTTAACCATTGTTCACTAACTGGATCTTTTAGTGGGAGGCCTAACCCAATTAAAAAAGAAGAACAATTTTCTGCTTGAGCAGTTAATTCAGGAAGAGTGGGAGAAGAAGAAAAACACAAATATTGAATTAACGGACGAGAAATTCTTCCATAAAGTCTTAAATCAATTTTTTTTTCAACTAAATTTGCACTAATTGCTTCTTCAAGTATTTTTGCATTTAGCCCAATTAATTTTCCATTAAAATCCTGCATATCCCCAACCGCACCAACAATGGCCAAGGGGGATAAATCAATATTTTTTTCATTTAATTTTTTTGCAAAAAGATAAGCTAAGCCAGCCCCAGAAATTTCTTTCCCACCATCAATTCCAAAAATTAGTGGATTAAAATGATACTCATGTTCTACCATTTTGTTTTCTACAAAAACTACTTGATGGTGATCAATAACAAAAATATTTTCTTTATTTAAATCTTTTAACAAATAATCTAGTTGTCCTGAACCAAAATCAACAAATAAATAATTTTTTCCAAGAGACTTGATTTGTTGGATATTTTCTTTATATAATTGTTTTAAACAAAGCGAAGAAACTTTCTTTCCCTCTCGCTGTAGTGCTTTAATTAAAATTGCCCCACTTGATAATCCGTCCGCATCATAATGATGAATTACTACAATTTCGTCAAGTTGTTTTATTTTTGAAACAATTTTATCAAGTTCTAAAAAGAAAGCTACTTCATTTCGTTCTTGTAATAATTCTGATTCCATAAATAAGTATTATTTGTAAGGAATTTAAAGGAATGTTTGGTTTTGTGCCGATGTAAGATTATAAATTATTAAAAAAACAAAAAGGTTTAAAGTATGATAATGCCTATTTTTATTGGTTAAAATGAGTATTATTAAGAATTTCTTTAAAAAAGTCTTTAAAGAAAAAAATACCAACAATTTTTTTACACTAAACGAACTAACTATTGAACTTGATAAAGAATTATCAAAAAAAAGAAAAGAACTAGAATTCGAAAACGCGAAAAAAATGGCTGAAATTAGATTTTTGCATTCAAGAATAATTACGCTAGTTAAAGATATCCAAAACAAAGAACTTGAAGGAAAAGAAAATCAAAGATTCAATAAAGCTGCACTAACCGCAAAAAGCCAAATTGAATTACAACTATTAAGAGTTCTTGATAAAACAAACCCCTCTGAGCGCGCAAGAAGTTTAGAAGACTCAAGAGCTTATGTTGAAGAAACAATTTCAATTTTAATGAAAGAAATTATGCATTTTAGAAAAAATATTGTTTACACAAGTGTTTATTTAAAAGATGAAATGAAAAACTTGGGAGAAAATTTACAAGAATTACTAAAAAATTTGCAAGAATTAAAAAAAGCGTTTGATGAAAATGGGGAATATTTTGAATTAGAAAAAATTAAAGCAAAAATTCCAAAAATAAAAAAATTAGAGATTGAATTAATTGAAGAAAGGGAAAAAATTGATCAAATCAATGAATTAATTAAACAAAAAAAATTGGATTTATCAAAACATGAAGAAAAAATTAATGAATTTAGTAATGGAAAAGAAACTATTAAATTACAACAATTAGAAAAAGAAAAACAAGAGATATTGAATGAGAAACAATCGCTAAAAATTGAATTATCCTCTTTACTTTCAAGTATTGATAAACCTCTACAAAGATTTAACCAATTAGTGGATTCAGGAAGATGGAAATTACCTCGGGAAAAGAAATTTTTATTAGAAGGGTTTATCACTAATCCAATTATTGCCCTAAAGAGTGATCCAAAAGGAGCAGAATTCAAAAAGATTTTACTTGAAATTATTCAAGCAATTGAAGAAGGAAAAATTGAACTTAAAGATAAAGAAAAAGAAAAAAAACTCGAATCATTAAATGAAATAATTTCTTTTGATTTCTTTGAAAAAATATTTTGGAAATTAAATGAGATTCAAATAAAACAAGTAGAAATTGAAAAAACTATAACCAGTTGTAGTGTTTTTGAAACAAAAAATAAATTAGAAAATAAATCAAATGAAATAAACAAAAAAATTAGTGAATTAATTTTTGAAAAAAGAGAACTTGAATTAAAAGAAAAAGAAAAAAATGATTTATTGAATCAGCAAAGAAATGAAATTAATGATTTTTCTTCAAAAGTTTTGGGGAAAACAATTATGATTAAAGATGGTGAATAAATATGTTTTTTGAATTAATTATTTTGGCTTTTGGTTTGCTCTTACTTTACTGGGGAGCTAATTTTGTTGTTGATGGAGCAAGTAACTTAGCAAAAAAGTTTGGTATTTCAAAACTCTTTATTGGAATGACTCTTGTTACTATTGGAACAACCACTCCTGAACTTGTAGTAAACATTTTTTCAGCAATTAATGGAAAAGAAACTCTTGGATTAGGAAATATTTTGGGAACAAATCTGTTTAATGTTTTAGCAATAATTGGTTTAACTGCAATAATTTTTGAAGTAAACACAAAAAAAGATATTACTAAAGAAGCAATTTTTGCTTTGGTTGCTGTTGCTTTTGTTTACCTACTTTCAATAATCCAAATAATTGGTCCGATTGAAACTATTTCTTCTTTTGAAGGATTATTAATGATTGGGGTATTTTTAATTTACTTATTTTTAATCAGTAAGGACATACCAAAAATTCAAACTTTTAGTATACGTTTTTTTGAAAACAAATATACTAAATTTTTAGTTTTAGGATTTTTTTTATTAATTGTTGGAGGGGATTTGACTGTAAAAGGAGCTACTCTAATTGCCACTCAATTTAATTTAAGTGATTTTATTATTGGGGCAACAATCATCGCTTTTGGAACTTCCCTCCCTGAATTAAGTACTAGTTTAATTGCTGCCTTAAAGAAACAACAAGAAATTAGTATTGGAAATCTACTTGGAAGCACAATTTACAATATTTTATTTATTTTAGGGATAACTGCTATAATTAAACCCCTAAACATTGACGGATTTTATAAATATTTTATTTTTAACATTTTAGCAATAATTATCCTAATTGTTTTACTTTACACTGGTAAAAAAAATCATATTACAAAAGCTGAAGGATTACTAATGCTTATTGCATTTTTAGTAATTTTAGCCACAATTATACTAAATCTATAATAATATGCCAAAAACTGACAAAATAAGCAATTTTTTAACCCTTTCCAAGTAGGTTATGTATATAGATTTTCATGAATGCTTGCGAAAATGACTATAAATTAGCAAAATACTTGCTTGAAAAATACTCTGACATAATAAACGAGCGGGAACAACGAACTATTGGAGAGATTAAAGAACTTGCTAGCGGAAACGACTTAAGTGTTCAAGCGCTTGTAGATGAATTTAAAGAAAAACCTTACAGTTTTGAAGAAAATTATGAAAAAGCCTTACAAAACACTTTTGATTTTATAAAAAAAGAAATAAGTTTTGTTGATTCTAACATAAACTTAAACTATTGGTTATCTGGAAAAGAAATTTTAGAAATAAAAGTCGCTGACGACGAAGATTTAGCTGTATTTTTGTGTAGTTGCATGAAGGCCCTTGGGGACGAAAAAGCAGAAGTAATTATTGCAGAATTAGAAAATCTAAAAACGCACTCTTTTGTTATCACAGAACTTAATGGAGAATTCCTTCTACTTGACCCAACTCAAGAAGATTCTTTTGAAAAATATAAAGGACAAAAAATAGAAGTCATAAAAAATTATGAATACCAAAAACAAAAAATTAAAAGATTCCTTTACAGATTTAATTGGAGCAAATACGAACAATTTTTGGAATAAGCCTAAATAATTAATTAAAAACTCACAATAATCAAAAAAGAGTAGTGAAAATTTTTCAAAAAAAATACGAAAAGTGGCTTTTTAAATTAAACTAATCAAAATTGATTAAAAAGTACTGGTGGTGGAGAAAGTGGTTGTAAAAAATAATCCAAATAAATGTCTTTACTGCGGAGCATGCGTTGGAGTTTGCCCAACTCAAGCATTAACTCTAAAAGACACAAAAATAGTGGTAGACGAAAAAAAATGTATTTCTTGCGGAGCATGCGTAAAAATTTGCCCAGTTGCTGCAATGAGTATTGAAAAAAAGAACTAAAGATGAAAATTAAAAAAAATTTTGGTTAAATGGTGGTACTATGTTTGATGCTAATGAAAAAATGTGGGATGTTATAATTGTTGGAGCTGGTCCAGCTGGACTTGCTGCTGCTACTGAACTTGCAAAAGCAAAAGTTAGTGTACTTGTACTTGATAGAAAGCAAGAAATTGGTTGCCCCAAAAGATGTGCTGAAGGACTTGGAAATGGCTGGTTTAATAGATTAAATTTAAAACCAAAAAAAGAGTGGGCTGTTCAAGAAATAAAAGGGGCCGAACTTTACTCACCAAATGGAAAAAGTATAAAAATGAAGAACAAAAAAGTTTTAGGTTATGTGCTTGAAAGAAAAATGTTCGAAAAAGATTTAGCAATTAATGCAGTAAAACTTGGAGCAAAAATTTTGCTTAAACACCAAGTAGTTAATGTTACACGAGAAAATGGAAAAGCAAAACTTGAAGTAGAAGTTAATGATGAAAAAAAATATTACACTTCAAAAATGGTCATCGCTTGTGATGGTATAGATTCGCTTGTAGCAAGAATGATGGGGCTTAACACAAAAAATAATTTAAAAGACACAGATTCTGGTTACCAATATGAAATGACCGGAATTAGCGGATATGATGAAAATTTACTCCACTTATTTTTTGGAACAGATGTTGCTCCAAGAGGATATGTTTGGATTTTCCCAAAAAGAGACGGAACAGCAAATGTAGGAATTGGTATTGGAGCTTATGAAGAAAAAACTGCTAAATATTATCTTGACAAATGGATTGCAAGTCAAGAAGGAATGAAAAATGGAAGTATTATTGAAGTAAATGCTGGAGGAATACCTGTTGGAGGATTCCTTGAAAAAATGACTGCAGACAATTTAGTGGTTGCAGGAGACGCAGGACACATGGTTGACCCAATTCATGGAGGGGGAATTGGAATTGCAATGGAAGGGGGGAAACTTGCTGCAAAACACACTCTTTTAGCTTTAAAGAAAAATGATTTCACTGACAAACAACTATCAGCCTACACGAAAGATTGGTTTGATACTAGAGGAAAAGAACTAATGAGAAGACTAAAAGGAAGACACTTACTTGAACAACTAAATGATGAAGACTTCAACTATTTATCAGAAAGTATTTCTATTGATGAAGCTCTAAAAATTGGAAACGGAACACTTACTGCTAAAGACAAAATAGTTCTTGCAACAAAAAAACTAATCAAAAGACCAGGACTACTAAGTATTATGATGAAATACTTTAATGATAAAACTGAATAATTATTCAAAAAAATTATTAAAGTATTTTAAAATAACCAAAAAAATTGATTTCACAAAGTATAAATAGTGAATGTTTTAGTTCTATTATAGTTATACTCTAACTTTAGAGTAAACACACGTTGGGTGATTTAATGATAGGAGAATGGATACAAATAGCTTTAATGAAAAAAAGCCCAGAACAAGTTGCTAAAAGTGCAGGACTAATGGATGGAGTAAAAAACATCGCAGTAGCTTCTGTAATTGTAGCAATAATTACTGCAATTCTAAGTGCAATTGCAATAGTAGTTTCTGGAGTTTTTGCCGGAGGATTAATTGGGGCAGGAGCAGGATTAATCGCTGCAATAGTTGCAGGAGTAATCGGTGTAATAGTAGCTCCAATCGCATCAATAATAGTATTAGTAATTTGGGCAGGAATTGTTCATTTATTTGCTAAACTATTCGGCGGAAAAGGAAGTTACGGAAGTATGGTTGGAACAATTGGAGTTATTCAAGCAGCAATAACTGCAACATTGTCTCTAATTATAGTAACTTTATCAGGAATAGTAAATATTTTCGCAATAGGACCAATTGCAGTAATAACAGGATTTATTTCAGTAGCACTTGGTTTAGTTGGAGCAATAGTTGGATTATACGCGTTATTCCTAGAAATTAAAGGAGTGGCAGCAGTACAAAAAATAAGTACACTAAACGCAGCATTAGCTGTAATAATCCCAGTAATAATAATTGCTGTGATAGTTGCAGTAATCTTCGTTATCTTAACAATAGTTGGTGTTGCTCTTGGAGCAGCAGCTTTAGGCAGTAGTGGATTATTTGAAAGTATGATGTAAGAAAACTATTTTGTTTTAGTGAATTGCTGAAAAAAGAATTCAGCAATTCATTTTATATTTTAAACCAACAATCTAATACTTATGCAAATCACATTAAGCAATCTAGCTCTAAAACATTTAATTGAAGAACTTCAAATACTAGAAAATGGATTTATTAATAATTCTCAAACCACAAAAGAAGGGTTACTAAAACTAAAAATCCATACCAAACAAGGGGACAAGAACCTAATAATTACAGACAACTTACTTTACCTATCTGAAAAAAGTCTTCCCGCAAATCAAAATCCTGGAGGGTTCTCAGCACTATTAAAAAAATATTTAAATAACCAAAGAATAATTTCACTAAAACAAAAAGGATTAGACAGAATACTAGTTTTTGAATTTCCTGAAAAATATTTGATAGTAGAATTATTTGCTAAAGGAAATATCATCTTGTGTGAACGTGATTTTAAAATAATTAAAGCAATGAAAAAAGAGGAATGGAAAGATCGTAAACTTCAAAAAGATGAAATATACAAATTCCCCAGTTCGAAAGGAATTAATCCTTTAGAGGAAAATGAAAATGAATTTTATGAAAAATTAATAAAAAATAAGAAAACTTTTTTTGGAGCAACTCTTGATATTTTAAATATTTTTCCAACACTCTTAGAAAAAGTTTTTATTGATCTTAACTTCGACAAAAAAGAAAATGCTTCAGAAATAACAAAAGACAAGGCAACAAAACTACTTTCTTTAATAAAAAAAATTTATAATTCAAAAGAGGAAAAACCTTATTTAAATCAAAACATCATTTACTCAACAGAATTAGGATTAACTAAAGAAAAAGAATTTGAAAATTTAAACAAAGCAATTAATGAATTAATAATTACTCAAGAACCCAAAAACCTCTCCAAAAAAGTAATGGAAAAAAAAGAAAATAAAGTGGATAAAATTAGTATAATTCTTAATCAAATTAAAAAATTAGAACTTGATGAAAAAGAGTTAAAAGAAAAAGGAGATAAAATTTATTTAAATTATTCTGAAATTAAAGAACTCGTCGAGACAATAAAAAAGGGAGAAAAAAAAGGTTTATCAGCGGAGGAAATAATGGAAAAAATAAATTCCATTAAGCCCTCAATATTACTCCTTGATTTCGAAAAGAAGCAACTCAAGTTAAGGCTTTAAATTGGAATTTATTCTTTTTTAGAAACATCTTCAAGCAATTCTCTTTCGTCAACGATGAAAACATCACTAACGG
>CAZJVN010000002.1:0-42289 GCA_964549775.1 uncultured archaeon
AAAACCAACAAAAAAGATTAATGTTCTACAAATACATACCAGAAATATGTAAAGCCCTATCAACAATTACAAAAGCAAACGAAGCTTCACTAAAAACAAACATGGAAAAAATGGTTCTAACAAAACTAAAAATAGAAGACCAAAAAGATGCACAAGTAAAAGCACAAACAGAAAAAACACTTGCAGCTGATGAAAATAGTTTTGTTATAGAAAACAAACCTGAAAAAAAGAAAGAAGAAAAGGAGAATAAAAAATAAATACTAAAAATTATTTTTAAAAAATTAAAGGTGAAAACAAAATGGCTGAAAAAAAACAAAGAAAAGTAACAAAAACAACAGAAAAAGTTAGTCCAAAACAAATTGCTGAAAGGATAACAAAAACAGCCGAAAACATGGTTAGCCAAATTGGAAAACAACAAGACCCAGAATTCACTACAATGCAAAGAGGAAAAAGCAATGTTGTTTGGGATGAAAAAAAAGGATACTTAGCGCTAGGAGAAAAAGAAGTTACAAGAACTTTCCTAAATATTGCACACGCACGAAAATTCATGCAAACAACACTAATAATGCAAAAAGCACAAGACTACCTATCACACAATAAAACAGCTTCAATTCGTGAAATTTATTATGAACTAAAACACACAATAAAAGACACTAAAGAAAACACTTTCGAAGGACAAGACGAGAGTGACCCAATCATAGTTGATCTTGAACACTCAGTAGACACTATTAGAGAAAAACTAAACTTACATGCAAACCCAAAAGGAACACTATACGGAGACATTACTCTGCTTGACAGAATGCACCACAACGATAAATTCAATGCCTCAAAACTAGGAAGAGGAGGATGGAGTATCATGTCAAGAGTAGAACCTGAAGAAATAGAACTTGTTGACTCAAATGCTGAATATTTACTTGTCTGCGAAACTGAAGCAATTTATGAAAGACTAATTGAAGAAGGATTTCCAAAACAAAACAAATGTATCCTAATTGGAACCGGAGGACAAGCTGCTAGAGGAGCAAGAAGATTAATTCACAGAGTACACAACGAACTTGATTTACCAACTTACGTTTTCACAGACGGAGACCCATACGGGTGGTACATTTATTCAGTAATAAAACAAGGATCAATGGCTCTTGCCGCACACTCAGAATTTATGTCAGTACCTGATGCAAAATACATTGGAATGACAATTGATGATGTAAAAAATTATGGACTAGAAAATGTTACAGAACAAATGAAAGAAGGAGACATAAAAAGAGCAAAAGAAATGATGGCATACCCATGGTTCCAAAATAAAGAATGGCAAGACCAACTAAAAAAAGCACTAACCCAAAAAATCAGAATCGAACAACAAGCACTAGCAAACAAAAAATTAGACTTCGTTGCAACACACTACTTGCCTGAAAAAATTAGAAACAAAGAATTTTTACCTTAAAAATATTATTTCAACAACATTTAAGCAAAAAATTATTTCTCAACGCTTAATAAAACTTTTTCAGTAGTTTCTAAATCTCCAATAGAAAGTAATTCAAAAAATCTTACAGTATCAAAATCTTTTAGATTAGCTTCTTCCACATTTTTTTCTAAAAGAGCAACACCCAAATCAAGAACTCCTTTCTTTTGGTTTTGTAAGTCTTTTAATTCTAACATTTTTTTCTTAAAATCTTCAACAACTAGTTCTTTTGAAACAGAAAATATTGCACGCCCTTCTGGAAATGAAAAAGAAACATCGCTTTGAGAAAAACCTTTCGCAAGAGAACCAGTGATTTTTAATCTAATCAAAGGACTCAACTCAAATTTTTCTAACAAAAAAGAATTCACTTTTTCTTCAACAACTTTTTTTACTTGCTCTGGCGTGGCACTATTAAAAGTAAATTTTTCATAAAATAATTTTCTTTGAATTTTGTAAGGAACAAAATCTAATTTTTTTGTGGCAGTGTCAAAAAAGAAAACTCCTTTTTCTTTTTTTGATTCCAAGTTCTTCATTTGAGTAAAAATACTCGAACCAGTTAATAAAAATCTTTTATCCCCAATTACTTGTTCATCTACCCAGTGAAGATGTCCATTAATAATTAAATCAAAACCACTAGGAAGATCAGCTAATGACAAAGAAGCGATCATATCATCATCAAAAGGTAAAAATTCTTTGAAAGATTGATGGAACAAAATAACATTTGTCGCACCAAGAACTGGTTTTGGATGGTATTTTTCTAAAACCTCACGAGCATGCTTTTCTGGCACACCCCCCATTCCATGAATAACTACTTTTTCTTTTTTCCCACAAACCTCATTTTCAAAAATAATATTTCCTGCATGAATATGAATCAAACAATTACTTTCTTCCAAAATGTCAAGAGCGTTAGCAAAATCTTTTCCTCTATGTTCATGAGTTCCATGAATTGCAACTATAGGAATTCCTTTTGCAAATACTCTCATTTCACCATTAATTGTATTTTTTTTAAACTCCTTTGAAGCCCCATTGTTTTGAGAAAAACATTCATAAGTTTTTAACCAAACCTCTTGAGAGGGCGTAGCTTCATCAAACAAATCCCCTGCGTGAAGAATTAAATCCACTTTCTTTTCTTTAAATAAATTAATTGCTTCCTTAAAACGAGAAAAAGACTCACTAAATCTATCATCAGACCCATACCCTAAATGAGTATCAGAAAAAATACCTATAAGCATACTAAACTTATGTTTGAAAAGGATTAAAAAATCCTAACCAACAAAAAAACAAACCCCAAAATAATAAATTTACTAATCAAAAGGAGTTGAGTTGAAATCAACAAAAAGTGGAGAGAGCGGTTTTAAACCAATTTTTTTTGTACACTCCATTAATTCTTTTTCATTAATAGAGTCGGAAAAAACTCCTGCAACTTTTCCTTCACTAAACAATTCTTTTATTTTTTCTTCTTCAACTTTTTTTATTATTTTAAAAGAATTAAATTTTTCAAGATCAACTAAATCTGTTTTTCCACAATAAATCAAATTTACTCCAGATCGTAATAACAAATAACCTAGCTTTAGAGCAAACTTGTCTCCAATTAGTATTGAAGTTCCTTGAGTAGACACCGGCAACCCTTGTGCGCCCTTAATTTCTTTAAAATAAAAATAAGAAAAACCATTCATTGAAAGACAATAAAATTCGCTAATTGGTTCTTTTAATTTTACTGACAATTTTGGAAAGCACTTTAGTACTTCTGACCCTAAAGCGATTTCTAGATCTTTTGAAGAAAAACTTTCACAAAAACTTTTTCCCCTAATTGCAAAAGTGTTTTCTAAATTTTCACCACACAAATCTAACACATTAGAACAAATGTTTTCAAGTGATGTTGTTTTTCTTTTTTCTGCAATAAAAAAAGAACTAACTCCAAAACAATTCTTTAAAGCAAACACTACTCCTTTAGGGTCTTTACAATCAATAAATATTCTGCCACAAAAAGCACTAATTTTTATAAAATCTATCCCTTGTTTGTTTAAGTAAAAAGAAATATTTTCTTTTAAAATTGAAAACCACCTTGATTTAACTTCCGAACTCTTTAAAGAAATCTCTGAGTTAGCCAAAATTATTACACAATTTGGAGAAAACATACAAAAACTCTATAAAAAAACAATTAAAAATCAAAAGGCAAACCAAAATCCGCTCCAAAATCAATTTTTTAAACTAGGAAAGAATATAAACTTTTTATCCCTTAATTGCAAAGACAAAAAACCAAATTAAGTGAATCCGAATGGAAGCATTAACTCTTTTTATTGTTTTAGCCCAAATAATTATAGGGGCTGCTTTTTTTAGTGCAATATTAAGAAAATTAAACCAACCCACACTATTTGCGTATATTATTGCAGGAATAATAATTGGACCACTAGTGTTAGGATCCATTGATTTTTCAGGGTTGAATTTACCTTTTGATATTGGAATAAAAAATATTACTCCCGAAATACAATTATTAGCAAGTCTTGGAACAGCACTATTACTTTTTTCAATAGGAATTGAAACTTCTATTGAAAAATTATTTAAAGTTGGAAAACCATTAATAATAAACACTATTTTACAAACTGTTATTCTTATCATAATTACTATTTTATTCTCAACTGCAACAAACCTTTTAACATTTGAACAATCACTATTTGTGGCAGTAATAATTTCTTCCTCATCAACAATGATTGTAATAAAAGTTCTAACTGATAATAAAGAAATAAATACTTTGACTGGAAAAGTTATTTTATCAATAACTTTAATTCAAGATTTTTTAATAATATTTTTTACACCCCTTCTAACAGACATTAGTTCAATATTTGATTTAAATTTCACATTATTAATAATTGGAAAAACACTAGTACTAATAGCAATCGCAATTTTATTTAATAAAATTATTTTTCCAAAACTTTTTGAAGTTGCATCAAAAGAACAAGAGTTATTCTTTTTAGTGAGTATTGCAACAGGATTCTTTTTTATAGGAATTGGATACTTGCTTGATTTACCTATAAGCATTACTGGGTTTATTGGAGGGTTGGCTTTAAGTACTCTAAGTTTTAATACTTCAATTTTTTCAAAAATACGAGCCTTACGAGATTTTTTCTTAATAATATTTTTTGTAACTCTTGGGATTCAAATAAATTTTTCACTCGGATCCTTAAAAATTGAATTAATTTTATTATTACTATTTTTAATATTTATCCTAAAACCAGTTACTCTTTTTATTTTAACAATCTTTTCAGGGTATGGTGGAAAAATTGGAGTAAACTCCGCTTTTTCTTTAGTTCAAATATCTGAATTTGGTTTTTATTTAGCAGCACTTGGTTTAACTGTAACTGGACCAAATGGAGTGGCAGTAATTGGAGAAAATTTATTTTCTCTATTAATAATTTTAACCGCAGTTTCAATGTTAATGGCGCCGTATTTAATTACTTTTAGTGATAAAGCTTGGAACAAGGTTCACAAAAAAAATAAACTCTTTGATATTTTTGATAACAAATTTTTTGCAAGACAATTATTCAAGCTACAAAACATTTCTACAAAAAAACAAATGAAAAACCACATTGTTATAATTGGGGGAAATGTTACTGGAAGAGAACTTGCAAGAAAGTTTTTAAAAGAAAAAGAAGAGGTAGTAATTGTTGAATCAAACCCTGATATTATCTCTCAAGGAATAAAAGACAAATTACCTTTCATTTACGCTACAAGCGATGATGATAATTTTTTAGAAAAAACTGATGCTTGTGAAGCAAAATTAATTATTATCACAATAAAAAATATTGCAGAAGCAAAAATGTTTGTTAGTTTAATCAAAATGAGTTGTAAAAAACCAAAAATATATGTAATTGCACACCACTTTGAAGAAGCACTCGAATTTTACAAAAAAGGAGTAGACTTTGTGGCAATGCCAACACTAATAAGCGCAACACAATTAGCAGAACTAGCTTATTTTGGAGATAAAAAAACAAATCTCGCAAAGTATGAAAAATTTAAAACTGAACAAATTAATTACATTAAAAAACAAGCCCAAGAAGACAAAAATTATGATACACGACTTGTTCCAAAAAACTGAAAAATAATGAAAAAAATATTAATAAATTAAATAAAAAAACATAAATTAAGCAGTTTTTTAAACAAAACGCAAGAAATTTTATTTATAGAATGACTGCATGAAAATAAGGTTAAACCTTTTCTAGTGCAGGTCTTTTGCCCACGGCAAAAGAAGTGCAGGGATAGCAAAGCGGTTATGCACCCGCCTGCAGGGCCTGTTTCGCCATGCCTAGACGAAGCAATGTCTTCGCCACGGCTCGACATAGCGAATCGGCTTTAGTTAGTGGGATAGGAGGGTTCAACCCCCTCTCCCTGCTTTTTTAAGAGGCCTCTTAACAAGCTTTTTAAAGGTTTCATTTGAGTTTATTAATATAACTTGGTGAGTAAATTTTCAATTTAATTTGGTGATAAATAATGGGACTAAGACCAGCAAAATGTTACACTAATCCTCGAGGAGGAAAAAGAATAAGAAAAGGAGCTTGCGGTTATGCAAGAAAAATAAATCACCAAAGAGCTTATACAAGAATTGCAATAACTGCACCGGATAGAAATTATATCGGAGCATCACCTGCTTTAAGAATAAGACAATTCAATATGGGAAACCCAATTTTACCTTACAATACTGTTGCTGAACTTGTAGTTACACAAAGTATTGATGTTAGAGATAATGCTATTGAAAGTGCAAGACAAAGTATTAACAGAAAACTAGTAAAAGCACTTGGAAAAGAAGGATTCTTTATGAAGGTAAGAGTTTACCCTTCACACATTTTAAGAGAAAATAAACAAGCACAAGGAGCAGGAGCGGATCGTGTATCCCAAGGAATGTGTTTATCATTTGGAGTACCTAATGGTAGAGCAGCAAGAGTAAGAGCAGGACAAACTATTTACAGTGTACTATGCATGGATACACAAAAAGCTGCAGTTAAAGACGCGCTAATGAGAGCAAGAACAAGATTTCCTTGCAGTGTAAAAGTTGAATTTCACAAAGATGTTAAAAGTATTGGAACAATTCCTACAAAAGTTGTTGAAGAAAAAGTTGCAAAAGTTGTTACAACAGAAGCTACTCCTGCAGAAGGAACAGCAGGAACAACTCCAGATGCAACAGGAAAAACACCAGCAGCAGATGCAGGAAAAACACCAGCAGGAAAAGAAACACCTGGAGCAAAAGCAGATGCAAAAGCCCCAGCTGGAAAAAAGAAATAAACAAATTAAAAATATTTTCAAATTTTTGGTTGAATTTTTTCAACCAAAAAAACTTTTTTTAAAAATTCCAAATTAAATACAAAAATTAACTAATTTTTTAAAAAAATCTAAACCCCCAAAAGCTTTTTTAACTACAAAATTCTTCTATTAATCAATCTTACTTAGAAAAAAATGAATTAAAAAAAGATTTTGTAAAGGTGAAAGAAAAATGGTTAATATTTTGTGGTTTAAAGAACTTGACATGAATAATATTCCTCAAGCTGGAGGAAAAGGAGCTTCACTAGGAGAGATGACACAAAATGGTTTTCCAGTACCTAATGGTTTTGTAATAACTTCAGAAGCTTACTTTAATTTTTTAAAAGAAAAAGGAATTGAACAACAAATAGTAGAAACTATTGACGCAATTGATGTTGAAAACACAGAACAACTAGAAAGAGTAAGTGAAAAAATTAGAGAACTAATTGAAAAAACTCCAATGCCTAGTGAAATCAAAGAAGAAATTATAATAAATTATTGGAAACTAAGCGAAGGAAATCCTCAAGGATCACTAGTTGCAGTAAGATCAAGTGCAACAGCAGAAGATTTACCTGAAGCAAGTTTTGCAGGACAACAAGAAACTTACTTAAATATTCAAGGAAGCGATGATGTAGTTTACTCTGTACAAAAATGTTGGGCCTCACTTTTCACAGCAAGAGCGGTGTACTATAGAAAAAAACAAGGGTTTGGAACAGAACAAGTTGGACTTTGCGCAGTAATACAAAAAATGGTGAGTAGCGAAGTTAGTGGAATAATGTTTACTGCAGACCCTACTGGAGATCTTGAAAAAATAATTATAGAAGCAGGTTATGGGTTAGGAGAAACAGTTGTTAGTGGAAGTATTACTCCTGATAATTATGTTGTTAGTAAAAAAGAAATGAAACTAGAAAATAAAAAAATAAATAAACAAGAATGGATGCTTGTGAAAGAAGGAAGAGAAAATGTAAGAGTGAACTTAGGTGAGATGAAAGCAAAGTCGCAAAAATTAATGGATGATAAAATAATTGAACTTGCAGCAATTGGTCAAAAAATAGAAGACCACTACAAAAAACCAATGGATATTGAATGGGCAATGGAAAATAATGTTTTATATATTGTACAAGCAAGACCCATAACAACACTTGGGCTTGACAAGAAAAACTCTGGACACGAAACTATCCAAGTGAAAGAAACTCCAATACTTGTTGGACTTCCAGCTTCCCCGGGAATAATTACAGGAATTGTAAAAATTGTTCCAGAAATTGAAGATATCGCAAAAGTAACTACTGGAGACATTTTAGTAACAAAAATGACTTCACCCTCTTGGGTTCCTGTCATGAAAAAAGCGAGCGGAATAATTACAAACGAAGGAGGAAGAACTTGTTTTGATGGAGAAACAAAGCTTTTGACAAACAAAGGATTTATGACATTCAAACAAATACACGAAGAAGGATTTGATGGGTTGAAAATTGTTTCATTTAATAAACAAACAATGAAAACTGAATGGAAACCAGTTATATTTTCAATGAAAAGAACTGCCCCACGAATAACAATAAGTATTTCTCAATCAGGCAGAATTAATCACAATATCTTAACACTTACCCCTGATCATAAAATGATTAATTTAAGAAATGCTGAATTAATTGATACTGAAATACAAGAAATGATTGAAAAAAATGAAATGGGTTGCGTAGCACAATATATCCCTGCACTAACTGAAGCGACAGAGAAAGACAAAAAAATGGCTTATTTTTTAGGAGGAATAATGACTGACGGGTCAATTTATCAAACAAGAACACATGGGGAAGTTCAATTTATTCAAAAAAATATTCCTGAAAAACAAGAATTTATCCAATATATGAATGATTGTGCAAAAACCACATTCAATAAAGAATTTGCGATTTCAGAAAAAAAGATTTCAAATGGATTTATACGAGGAAATAAAGTGGAAGGACAAGCAACAGCTTACAGACTTTATTCAAAACAAATTGCCCAAGAGGTTAATACCGAAGAACAACAAATCACACAAACTTTACTGCAAGGAAACGAGGAAATATCTTACAATTTTTTGGCAGGAGTTATTGATGGAGATGGAACTTTTTTCAATAACAGAGTTAATATTTATGTTTCAGAAGAGCTTTTATTACAAGGAGTCATGACTGCTTGTTTAAGAATTGGAACACTACCCCAAGTCACAAAAAACAGAAACATTTTTAATGTCCAAATTGTTGAAAAACTAGAAGAAATATTCAAGTACACAAAAAGAGTGAAGGGCAATCTAAGAAGCAGAAAAATACAAACAAGATTCTTTTCTGCAAAGCAACTTCAAACAAATAATTCACCTTATAAATTAAAAGATAGAGCAAAGAGAAATTTGCTTATTTCTGATAAAGAACTAATGTTAATTAAAGATTCAAAAATACAATCAATTTTGAATAGCCGTATTAAAATGCAGAGAATAACAAAAATTTCTGAGGATACAATGGGAGAAGTTTACAATATTACTGTAGATGATAATCACACATATTTAGTATTTTCAAAAAACCTTACTCCAATTCTTGCAAATAACTGTCATGCTGCAATTGTTTCTCGTGAACTTGGAATACCCTGTGTGGTTGGAACAGAAAAAGGAACAACAATTCTTACTGACGGACAAGAGGTAACAATTGATGGATACAATGGGAATGTTTATGCTGGAAAAGTAGAAATCATTCGAGAAAAAAAAGAGATCAAAGTTCTTGAAGAAAATGAAATTGATAAACTAGAAAAAGCAATTAGTATAGAAATAAGCACTAACCCTTTAATTACTGAAGTAGAAAAACAAAAAGCAAAAACAATAATCAAAGAATTTGCAGGAATAAAATACAAAGAAATGCCGCTTGAAGAAAGAGAAAAAGAAGAAAAAGAATTATTAGAATTACTAAAAGATTTAACAATAAAAGTAAAAGTAAACGTTGCACTAGTTGATGCTGCCGAAGCTGCACAAAAAACTAAAGCTGACGGAGTAGGACTACTTAGAGCGGAGCACATGATTACTAGTTCTGGAATGCACCCTGCAGAATTTATTAGACAAAATAAAGATACTGAATTAAAAAATATTGTAAAAGAAGCTATTAGAAATGTTGCGAGTAGATTTACTGGACCTGTTTGGTTTAGAACATTTGATGCAAGAACTGATGAATACAAAGAATTAATTGGCGGAGATAAGGAACCAAAAGAAGAAAATCCAATGCTAGGTTGGCATGGAATTAGAAGAGATCTTGATGAACCAAGAATGTTTAAGTGTCAATTAATTGCAATAAAAGAACTTTATGAAGAAGGACAACAAAATGTTGGAGTTATGCTACCTTTTGTTCAAAGCTTGGAAGAAGTAGTTGTAGCAAAAAGAATAGCAAAAGAAATAGAATTACCAGATGGAGTAGATTTTGGAGTAATGGTAGAAACTCCCGGAGCAGTTTGGATAATTGATGAAATAATTCCATACATACAATTTGTCTCATTTGGAACAAACGATCTAACACAACTAACACTAGGGCTTGATAGAAATAACGAGAAAGTACAAAAACAATTCACTGAACTACACCCTGCAATATTAAGACAACTCGAATATGTAATAAAAAAATGTAAAAATGCTGGAGTAGTTACTAGTATTTGTGGACAAAGTGCATCAAACCCTGAAATGGTGAAAAAACTTGTTTGGTACGGAATAGATTCAGTATCAGCAAACATCGATGCAGTAGAAGAGATAAGAAATACAGTGATTATTGAAGAAAAGAAAAAAATATTAGAATACCTAAACAAGTGGCCTTACAATACTAAAAAAAATGAAATAATTGATCTAATCTAAAGTCACTTTATTTTCATTTTTTTAAGAAAAAGAAGACTTTAATTACTTTCGAACAAATAATTAGTCATGTTACAAATAAATCTAAATAATGCAATTAAGGATTTAAAAAAAATCAAAGCTAAAAAAGTACTACTACAAATTCCTGAAGGGCTAAAAACAAAAACTGAAAGTATAATTACTGAACTTGAAAAAAACGATTTTAATGTAATTGTATCAATGGATCCTTGCTTTGGGGCATGCGATGTTAAACCCAAAGAATCAGAAATGATGAACTGTGATGCAGTACTCCACATTGGACACACAAAGTTTATTGAAAAAAATGATAAAAAAATAATTTATGCTCCGCTAACACAAGAACTAACAAACTTTGAAGAAATAAAAAATAAAATAACACGTTATTTGTTGGACAACAATTTTTCTTTGATTGGAATTGTCACAACCGCACAATATTTACATTACTTGCCAGAAATAAAAAAACATTTAGAAAAAAACAAAATCAAAGTAAAAATTACAAACGGAAAAAGAGTAGAAAATGGACAGGTTCTTGGATGTAATTATTCTAGCGCTAATGGTAAAGCAAAAACTATTCTTTATTTTGGGGATGGATTGTTTCACCCGCTTGGAATTCATTTTGGTACAAAAAAAGAGGTTATTATTTTTGACCCAATTCTTGGAACAATAAAAACGCTTGATGAAGAAAAAAATAATTTCTTACGAAAAAGATTCCTTTTGATTGAGAAAGCAAAAGAAGGAAAGTCTTTTGCAATTCTTGTTTCTACAAAAATTGGACAAAACAGAATTTCAACTGCAGAGAAAATAAAAAAAGAACTTGCACACGCTGGAAAAAAAGTTTTTATCTGTTCAATGGATTTTATTTCTGAAGAAAAATTACTCGGACTTGATGTTGACGTTCTTGTGAACACTGCTTGTCCTCGTCTTTCAATAGATGATTTTGCTTCCTACAAAAAACCCTTAATTAATTACAACGAAGTAAAATATGTTTTAGGACAAAATTATGAAGATTATAAAACAGAAATAATTTACTAACTAATACAGACAATTATAAATAATTTTATTCTTCTTCGTTTTCTGTTCCCACATTTTCTGTTCTTACCATTGTTCCTTTAAATTCGGGATTTCCTCGAACAATGGATTTAAAATTTTCTACATCATTTCCTGAAATAAAATAAGATCTAATTTTGCTTCTTTGCAAAATTGCTGCTGCGTGAGGATCAACAAAAGTGTGTGCCCCTGGTTTTGAAGCTTGAGCTTTAAGAAGGGAAACCATTTTTGTGTGAGTTAATTCTTTATACATTTTTGCATGTTCTTCTTTTGCTGGATCTGCTGAATAAATTCCATCCACATTACTTACATTAATAAAATCTGCGCCCAAAAGTTCTGCAATTATTGCAGCAACCGCGTCAGTAGTTTGTCCAGGAATTGTTCCACCAAAAATCGGGGTTTTTCCTAAAAGTAAAGTTCTCTCCGCCTCTTTAGGGTCAGTTAGTACTCCCCTCCAAGAATTATCTATTCCATACGTAAAAAATAAAGCGTTTGCTCGGGTTACACTAATTCCAACCTCATCAAGCTCGAAATTATTTGCACCCATTGATTTTGCTCCAGCTTGATAAACTCTTGCAACCTTTCCCCCACCAACAACAACAACAAATTGGTTACCCTCTCTAATTAGTTCATTTATTACTTCACAAAATTTAGCAATTTCAGGAGCTCTTAATTTTTTGTTAAAAAAGACTGATCCCCCTAAACTTAACACAAAAATCTTTTGATTATTTGATTGAGGATAAGGATTGTAAGGTTGGTAAACTGATTGTTGAGATTGAGTAGTTGAAGAACTTGTAGTAGAAGAGGTACTTGATTCATTAGCTTTTGGAGTACCATCCCATTTTTCAAATAAATCAAACATTTACTCACCTCAAAAATAATTAAATTAAAGCATAATGTTACATTTTTGCTAAAATCAATAGCTTTTATAAAGTAACGAAGCCGAATTATTATGGAAATTGTCCTTTAAATACTTTTTCCAATAAGTAAAAATAATTAAAATAAAATAAAAGTGAAACAAAATGGCTAAAGAATTAAAACTAAATGAGGTAAGCGAAGCAGAGCTTGCTGTGTTTAAGAAAAAACTAAAAATGCTTGAAAACTTTAAAGGTCGACACACTGAACTTATCACCCAATATATTCCTCCAGGAACTGATAGAAGTACTGTAATGAACCAATTAAGTGAAGAAATTAATCAAAGCTCAAATATTAAAAGTCCACAAACAAGAAAAAATGTTCAAGGGGCCTTAAGAAAAATAATTGGGTTCTTAAAAAATATTAACTTCAAATTACCAACTAATGGAATAGTTGTTTTTGCAGGAAATGTATCCGAAACTGATGGACGAGCAGATATTCGTTTATTTACTGTTACCCCAGTTATGCCCTTAAAATCAAAACTCTACTGGTGTGATTCTTCATTCCACATTGATTACTTAAAAGAAATGATGACTCCTAACGATTTTTACGCAATAATGACGATTGATAAAAACGAAGCAACAATAGCTCAACTAATTGGAAAAAAATATGAAGTAATAGGACACTTTACTTCGCTAGTTCCTGGAAAAACTAGAGCTGGAGGACAATGTTTAACACCAAACACCCAAATAATCAAATCAACTGGAGAAATAAGTTCTATTGAAAACTTAAGGGAAGGGGAGTTAATTAAAGGAGTTGATTTTAAAACAGGAAATACCATAAATACAAAAGTGAAAAAGAAATGGCAAACAGTAAAAAAAACAATTACAATAAAAACAAAAAACCCACAATTTTTAATTAATTGTTCCCCAGACCACACTTTTTTTGTATGGGATAATGGAGCAATAATTGAAAAACAAGCAATAGAACTAACAAAAAAGGATACTTTATTATTTAACGAGAAAATAAATGTTTCTGAAAAAAAAGAAATAACTTTAACTCAACAATATAACTCATACGCATTAAAAGTTCCTGCACAAAAAATAATCTTTCAGAGAAGACAAAAAGAAGAATTATCCCAAAAAGAACTGGGAGAATTAATTGAAATGACACAAACTGAAATTTCTTTATTAGAATTAGGTAAAAGAAATCCTAAAAACGAAACAATAAAGAAAGTCTGTGAAAAATTAAAAATAAATAGAAAAACTTTTATTAAAAAATATTGTGAAAAAATTGACCAACAAATATTACCACACAAATTAACTAAAGAGTTAGCAGAATTTTTAGGATATTTTGAAGGAGACGGATCATTTGAAAAAGAAAGAATTTCCTTATACGATTCGGACAAACAAATAATTGAGTACTACACGAATCTAGCAAAAAAATTATTTAACTGCAACTGTAAAATTACTTATAGAAAAAACAAAGGACATTATCAATCAAGAATTTATGGAAAACAAATAGTTTCATTTTTAAATAATAATTTCCCCGAAATAAATAAAGCCTTAACTTCAAAAGTACCCAAACAAATAATGCTTTCTGAAAAGAAAATCTTATCGGCTTTTATAAAAGGATTGTTTGATGCTGAAGGATATGTATCAAATAAAAAAGTTGGGTTTGGAATAAATAATTACCAACTAGCTCAACAAATCCAAATAGCTTTACTTGAATATGGAATACACCCGTCCTTAATTGAATATGATAATAGAAAAAACATTTATTCAAAAAATAAAAGATACACTATAGAAATTGGGAATAAACACTCAATAGTACAATTTTTAGAAAATATTGGATTTAATAGTTATAAAAAAAATAAAAAACTATTACAATTAATTAATACAAAAAGTGAAAAAAATAATGTGCGTCAAATCTTAGCAAACGGAGATTATGTAAAAGAAATAATTTTGGAAACAAAAAATCCATTAAAAGGTTTTCACAAAACAAATATGTTTTTGAATAACAAAAGAAAAATCTCAAAAGAAATTTTTAAACAAGAAATAATAGATAAATCCAATACTCAAGCAAAAGTAGAATTGAATAAAATATATGAGTATAACCTACTCCCTACAGAAATAATTAAAATTGAATCAAATAATCAACAACCCATGATTGATATTAGTACTGATTGTGAAAATTTTATAGCAAATGGATTAATTGTTCATAATAGTGCTCAAAGATTTGAAAGATTAAGAGAGGAAGCAACACAAAACTTTTTCAAACTCGCAGGAGAAAGATTTAACGGATACTTTGAACCACACAAAGAAAAAGTAAAAGGAGTAGTAATTGGCGGACCCGGACAAACAAAAAATTATTTCATGGAAAAAAAAGTAATACACCACGAACTAGAAAAAAAAGTTCTTGGAGTAATTGACACCTCTTACACTGATGAAGGAGGAATAAGAGAACTTGTACAAAAAAGTAGTGATCTTCTAAAAGATTCAGAACTTGTAAAAGAAAAAGAAATACTTGACAAATTTATTGGAGAAATAGCAAAAGACGGACTTGCCACTTACGGACAAGCAGAAGTAGAAAAAATAATTGAAGAAGGAAGAGTAGCGATACTAATTATTTCAGAAGATATTCCTTGGATGGTTTATAGAAAAACATGCGAACACTGCGGAGCTGACACCTTTGAAACAGTAAAAGACCATAATAACTTTAGAGAAATTGATCTTAGATGTGGAAATTGTCAATCAAAAGTAGAAGTAACTGAAGAAATAGATTATATTGATTGGTTAATGGAAAAAGCAAAAAACACCGGAGCAGATGTGCGAGTAATTAGCACTGAAACAAACGAAGGGAAGAATTTTTATGAAGGATTTGGAGGAATAGGAGCAATACTAAGATACAAAATATAATGTGCTTAACCTATTTTGAAAAAACAAATTTAACTAAGAAAAATAATTAAAAATTAATTAAAAGAAGTAATAAAAATAAAATCAATAAAAAAACTAAATAACAATAGAACACAATTTGTTGGACAACTATTAAAGGTGAAAAAATGATTGAAAAAAATTTAGAATTTATTACTAACTGCCCCGCACTAAAAGGGATAGTAAAACAACGTTACTCTGATTTTGTTGTAGAAGAAGTTACTCGCGAAGGAACTTGTGAAGTAAAAAGATACAATAAACCAATGAATGAAAGAAATTTTGAAAAAATGAGTGTTCCAGAAAATACTGAAAATAAAGAACACTTAATTTTAGAGATGGAAAAAATAAATACTGACACTGCAACAGCAATAGCGCTCCTTGCAAGAGGAACAAACTCAAGCAAAAAAAGAGTAGGGTACGCTGGATTAAAAGACAAACGAGGAATCACTTGCCAAAAAATAAGTTTATATCAACCAAATATTCCAAGAGTAGAAAACTTTGGAGTAAAAGGAATAGAACTAAGAAACCCTCACTGGGGAGAAAGAATCGAACTAGGAGATTTACTTGGAAACCAATTTACAATAACAATTAGAGGAATTAATGAAAGTGAAGAAGAAATAGAAAAGATTGTCCAACAATTTGTGTCAGAGTGTGAGCTTGGCGTTCCAAACTATTATGGTAACCAACGTTTTGGAGGAAAAAGACAAGTAACTCATAGAGTAGGAAAACTTTTGCTTCAACAAAAATTTAAAGAAGCAGTTGAACTTTACTTAACAGAAACTTACGAGGAAGAAAAAGTTGATATGAAAAATGCAAGAATCAATTTAGCAAAGTCAAACGATTATGCAAAAGCATTACGAGAATTTCCTTTTGAAGCAAGAACAGAAAGAGCAATACTAAACCATTTAGTGAAAAACCCAAACGATTATGCAAACTCTTTTTCAGTACTCCCAAAAAAAATGAGATATTTATTTACACACGCTTACCAAAGTTATTTGTTTAACAAAATGATAGGAGAGAGAATAAAAAGACTAGGAAAAAATGCACTCCTGCCCCAAGAGGGAGACATACTTGAAGAGGGAATTCCAACAGCTTTACTCCCAGGTTATGAAAGTAATTTTGCAAGTGGAATACAAGGAGAAATTGAGAAAAAAATAATGGAAGAAGAACAAATGAACCCTGAACAATTCAAAGTAGAAGGAATAGCAGAAATATCAAGCCAAGGAGCACGAAAAATAATTTCACTAAAACCCCAAAATATGTATTTAGAGAAAACTGGAGAGGACGAATTTAATGTTGGAAAAAGATTTGCCACAATAAAATTTTATTTAACAAAAGGAAATTACGCAACAACAATTTTACAAGAACTAATTAAAGAAGAAATATTCTAATTTTGGAAATAATCTAATTTTACAAATAGTCTAATTTTGTAAAAAAAGAATTTTTTTAAGCAATGTAAAAATTCATAAATAATGTTGCCCAAATTACACAATTAATTAAAACAATTAGCCAAATTAATAAAACTATTTGCCACTCTTTTAGTGGACCAAATATTTTCATTATTAGTTTTGCAAAATCATACCTTGTTCTCTTATCAGGATAAATTGGAATTGAAAGCTTTCCATTTTTTAGTAAAGTATAGGGTCTGAATTTTCTTTGAGTGGCATCGTCTCTATTTGTTAACATCTTTAGTAAAAAGAAATCAATCATGTGCGGGATAAAAAGTAAAAATATGAAAACAACAATCAAAATATTTTGAGAATATAAGGCAAATCCTGCAATACTTGATCCGATTAATAAAGTTCCAGAATCCCCTGGGAATGCTCGTGCAGGAAACCTGTTAAAAACAAGTAAACCTAAAATGATTGCGTTAAGTGAAAAAAACAAAAAACTTAACTCTTGAGAAATTTGAATTATTGTAAGAGTAATTATTGAAGTGATAATAAAACTTGTTCCAATAGTCCAACCGTTTAACCCTTCAAAAGTATTACTAAAACTAGCAACTCCTGCAAAAAATAATGCTAAAAGAATTACTAACAAAATTCCTGCAAAATCAAATAAACCTAGCGGAGTAAACAAAATGTATCCCACTAAAAGTGAAACAAACGCTATGGGCACAGCTCTTTGTTTCCAACTTAAAGGTTTTGAAAGGAACTTGTTTTTTGAGTCATCAATAAAACCAATTAAAGCAAAAACACTAACTGCAAAAGCAACTATCACTAATTTGAATTCAAATCCAAAAAAGAAAAAAAATAATGCAATAATTAACCAAAACGGAATTATTAATGCAATTCCAACACTCTCAGCAACTAATGGCTCCCCCAATTTGTTAATATCTTTTCCAACAATTTTTTTTGAAAAGTTTCGCTTAATTATTATAAAAACAAAAATAGTTGACAAAAGGAATAAAAAAACGGGTGTTAGTGTTAGTAAATCTATTTGTAAAAAATCAAACATTTTTAGCACTCACCTTTTATCTATTTGATAATTAATGAATAAAAAAAGAGTTTATAATCCTAATCAGTACAAAAATAAAATAAAATCATTGATCTAATTTAAATTATTTCATTTAATTCAAATTATTTTTTTATTTTAATTAAAGAAACAAATAAACTTACAATTGTTGGAATAATTAATCTAACAACTGCGAAGAGTACGAGTATTGCTGCAATTTGTGGAACGCTTAAAGAAATTTTTGAGAATTCTGGTAATGCTAAAAAAATAAAACCTGCTGCTTCAACAAGCCCAATTCCTCTTGGGATTATTGGTGTTCTTTCAAGAACAGAAATTATTATGAACAAAAACATTAGTGGGAAAATTTCTATGAAAACATTTAATGCGAAAAAACAAAAAAGTAGTGCAACAAATTCTAGTAACAAAGATATTCCTGATAACATTAGAACTATTAAGAAGTTTCTTCTTGGAACAACTTGCAAATAATGAGAGTACTCATAAAAGTATTTTTTTAGTATTAAAAATGGGTGAAATATTTTTCCAAGTTCTCCAAAGATTCCTGAAATAAGTAACCCTATTTTTTTATTTAAGGGTAATAAAAATAATGCTGCGGCTAGAATTATTACTGAAAAACCAGAGAGTAAACCAAATAAAACTACTAAGGATAATTGTGTTTCCCATAAAACTATCCAAATAACTATGCTTGAGAGGAGGGCTAGCATGAAGAATTTTAGTCCTTTAACAACCATTGCTGCAGAAATTGATTGAGAGTAAGACACTCCAAAATATTCTTTAGCCTTAATTGATCTTAGAGCTTCTGAACCAACTTGTACAGGAGTTAATGCTCCATACACGCAAGAGAAACCTAACAGAATGGACTTGGATAAAGACACTTTCTTATTGTTTTTGAGTAGTAAAGCCCATGGAATAATCCAAAAAACAATAGATGTTAAGAAAAAAAGCACTGCTAACGCAAAGAAATACGGGTTCGCTTGCATTATGACAGGTAAAGCTCCTGAAAGGCTAGTCACAATACTAAACCCTACAAAAACTAGTATTAAAAGAATAAGACTGTACTTCAAATATTTTTCCATAAAATAAACCTTTTAGTTTAGAAAACTATTGAATTCCATAAACAGCTTCGTTAAATTGTTTAACTAACTCTTCTGCGTTTGGAAAAATTTGTTTAATCACAGAAAAATTAGTTACATTAATAGAATCAAGAGGAGAATAAACCGTTAATTTGTTTTTTGATAAAAGGGCAGTTTTTTCATTTCCCTTCTCCATTAAGATAACAAATTTGTTTGAATCATTAATTATAGCATTACATTCTTGCACAGGAATTTGTTTACTTATGTAAACATTACCATCATTAGTATAACAGTAAAGAACTGTTCCGTTCTCACTAGTAGTTCTAATTAGTTGGATTACAGTTATTCCATTTCCTATTAGAGAAATTTGCCATAAATTTAAAGCGTTAAACACTACTGGATCTGCTCCATTTTCTTTCATTACAGGAGAAACATAAATCGTTTGATTAATTTTTAGTTCATTAAAAAATTCTGTAGGAGTATACTCGTTAGAAACATATTTTACATTATCTATAACAAAAGAGTACTTGTATTGGTTCAAAAAGAAAAAAACAATTACTATCAAAAGAATTACAATTAAAGATGCAATAATTAATTTTGTTTTGTTAGAATTTTTTGGTTCATTAGTAACATGTTTTTTGTGTTCTGTTTTTTCTTCTTTAATTTTAAGAACTTCTTTTTGAGTAGTTTCTTTTTGAATTGTTTTTGTTTTCTTTTTACTTTCACTCATAAGTAAAATTTAAAACAATAAGAATAAAAACCAAACTAAAAGCTTTGGTTCTTTGAAACAAAATTTATTAGATTTGTTTTTTGAATAAATTATTTTTTTAGTTCTTTTTCAACTTTTTCTATAAAATCTTCAACTTCATTATATATTTCGCCAATAGATTCTTTGTCAAGTTCAGGTCTTTCTATTGAATATTGAATATCATTTCTTTTTTCTCTCAAAGAATCAAGCACTATTGCATGTTTTAATGTTATTAGTTCGTTTGAAGAATATTTTTCTTCAATATATTTACTAACACAATAATGACTGTGTTCTTTTACCCCATCTCTAAAAAGAAGGGCTCTTGCTGCGTGAAAGCAAGAATTGTATAAAGCTATTAGCGACATGTCAAGCATTTCTGTTTGAATCAAATCAAAAGATTCTTCAAAAAAGTGTTTTGCAATACTTAAACTTCTTTCTGCAAAGACTTTGTTTTTTGGAACATTTTTTAGTAAACCTTCTTTGAAACAATCATCCACACTACTCAATAATCTCACCAAAAATCAATTTAGATTTTTGGTTTAACTCACTATAAAAAACTTTATCAGTTTTCTGCAATTGACGAAACTCATTTGTTGTATAAAATTTGATGTTAACTTCTTTGTTAAGTTCTTTTGAAAAACAGTGTTTTATATTTGAGGATTCAAGTAGTGAAAACTTTTTTTCAGAAATAATGCATAAATCAATATCACTCATTTTGTCAACTAACCCACTTGCTCCGCTACCAAATAACAGAAAAGCTTTTGTTGTTTTTTTTATTCCATTAAAACAACTAGCATTAATTATTTTGTTTATTATTGCTAGAGAGATTAGTTCTCTAACCAAAGCATTCTCTCTATTTAGAGAAACTATCTTTTGGTTCTTTCTAAAAACACTCTTAGCCAAATCGTTTTTTATCAAAAAACTGAAAAACAAACTAATTTTTGCAGGAGAGAGGTTTCTTTTTTCTGCAAGTTCTCTCACCCCAAAATCATTCCATAATAGTTCCCAGAATAATGATTCGTTTAATTTTGAAAAAATTGTGCCAATCATACAAAAATAAAGTGTTTACACAATATAAACATTTTGTTTATTAAAAATAAACAACATTTTTGTTTTATTTTTTAATTAAAAAAAATTTTGATTTTTTAAAAAAATAGAGAAAAAAGAAAAGACCCCCTTTTGGGGGGCCACTTTCTTTTTCTTAAACTAATTTATTTACATTAAGTCTTCTAATGCACTTATTAAAGCTGAAGCAGCCATACCAGTGTCACTAGCGTTCTTTCCAGCAACAACGATATCTCCACTAGCTAATACTGAAGCAACATAGTCTCCATCACTTATTAGTAATGATTCTAATGTTTTTCCTTCAGAAACTTCTAGTTGAGCAGCAGCAGCGTTAGCAAACCAACCACCAACGATGATTGATTTTCCTGAACCTTTAGCTGTCTTAACTAAGTTACTTACAGGAACTACTTCAACAGCAGCTTCTGAACCAGCTCCGCAGTTAACTGCGTCGATAGTTACATTTCCTTTAACTTCTTTAGCAGCAACACCAGTGTATGATGCTCCACCTGTTGTTGAACTTGTTGTTTCAACACTACCTAAGTATGCTTCCATTTCCATCAATTCTTCAGGAACTGATACAACGAAAGTATCTCCGTCAGTAGTTAATACTGAACCGTCTTCCATTTGTAATGAAGTTAAGTCGTCTTTATCTTCACTTAATTCCATTGCACCGTAGATTGCATCCCATTCATACTCAGCATCAGCGTATACTGCATCGTTATCGTCTTCTAATGCAGCTGAATCAAGTACTTTTGCAGATTCTCCAGTAGCCATAGCCATTCTTGCATCATTACCAGCTAAATTTGTATAATTAAATTCAGCAACATAATGATTGTCGTCATCGAATGCATGTGCAACATCAGGAACAACACCCACATCGATCGAATCAAATATGAAAGTTGCACCAAATACTTCTTCCATATCGTCTGTGTTTGGAACATAGAATAATGCATCTTGGTCTAATTCATCAACCATTGCAGTGAATTCTATCCATGCATCGTCAGCACCATCAGTATACACTTCAAATGCTTGATTTGTTGCAAGGAATAATCCACCTTGTTCTTCAACAGCATCGTAGTAGAAGTAATAATTTACAAGTTTTGTTGTACCAGTATTATCTTCAACTCCAAGATCTAAATCAACTGTACCTGCAAATGCATTCCAATCTAATACAGAATAGTCTAAGTCAGTTTCTGCTGCAGCGTCTGTTAAATCTCCTTCTTCATAGTATACATTATTACCAACAACCCATAGAGTGTATTCTTTACCTGCTATGTCGATTGTTATTGGATCATCGTTACTTATTTCGAATGCTTGGTAGTATGGTATTTCAACGTCATTTCCTTCAATATCTGTGAATTCTAATGCGTCTTCACCAACTATTACATCATTCTTTGCAACAGATGTGTCCCATCCTCTAAATTCGAATTTTGCAAAGTCTTCAGGGAATACAATTTCCTCTCCAACTTTTAAAACATATTTTGATGTTTCAGTTTCTGAACCAGAGTCTTTTTCGTATGACCATTGATTAGTTACTGTAATTGAATTAATTCCAGTACCATCAGCGTCAATTAAAACTTTCCATTGAGCTTCATCATCAATGTCTTTATCGTCTGCAAATGGAAATCCTTTACCATTAACAAGTTCTAATCTTTCTGTTCCAGTTCTTATTGTAGCAACATAAGTTCCTGCAGATGAATTCTTTCCTGCGTTAGTTACGTTAATACTATCTACAAAATAGTCATCATCAAATGAATCTTTCAAGTCATAATCTGGAGCTTCAGTGAAATAATCTTGGATTTCTCCATCAACTAATACAGCCCACTTAGCTTCATATGCTGAAGCATCAACTTCAGATTCAAACAAGTCAACTAATTGTACTTCAACTTTACTTCCTTCATATTCTTTAGTTGGAGTAACTTCAATTATTGTTCCAACTTCAATTGTTTGTGGTAAAGTATCAGCGTACATTATAATTTCTGAACCGTTTGCATTTATTTCATCAACAACGTATTCTTTTCCTAAGAAAGGAATAACAATATCCCAATCTCTGTCTGCATCCAAATCTTTTTCATCTAATGGGATTTGAACATCAAATTCAACAGTGTATTTCAAAGCTTCTTCTGGAACTGAAGCAACTAATTCTTCATAAGCATATGCTTTTGAGCCAGAATCTGCTTGAACATATACATCAACATCATCTGCTGTTAATGTTTCTTCAATACTAACTTGTTTTTCAACACGATTAATTTCCCATTCAGCGTCAACATTTTTTATTAATGAAGACATATCTTTGTGATCTACATCAATATTGTCAAATTCATCGTTAGCCGAAGCTTCAAAAAGATCTAAGGCAATAGCTGAATCAGAAGTTACTTCTTCAAGTACTCCAGACCCTTTAATAGTTGTTCTTCCACCTATTGTGAAGTCTACTGTTCCTGCACTAGCTGAGCATGTTACTGGTTTAGTAGCTAATTGTGCTACTCTTGCAGCAATGTTTCCTGCCCATACTACATCAGATACAGCAGCGTTTGCTCCAACTACTACGTCCACCGCTGGTGCACCAGTAGCTGTTATTACTGTGTCTCTTCCTAATTCGTCTAATCCTGTAGGTACTACGTTAGCAGCCGATACAACTGGTGCTAATGCTGAACCAACAAGAGCTGCCCCTAATCCTAAGGCAACTATTCTTTTTACGTTCAATCCTTTCATTTGTTTTTCACCTCAAATTTACAAAAAACAACCCATTCTTATCGCACTTATGTAATACATAAATACGGCAAGGCAGGTTGAAACAATATTCGTCAAGTGCCTTTAAATACCTTACTATTAGGGCCAAGAAAAACCCAAATTAGGCTTAAACCCAAGGGAAAAATCACGTTTTAAGGGGAAAAGGAGTACGTCAATTGTCATTTGGACTTTTTTTTAACAAAAACAAACAAAGCCAAGGTTTTAATAAAAATTAGACAAAAAAACTAAAATAAATTATAAAATTTTTAAAAAAAAGAAATTAATTTTTTTTGTAACCGTATTTTTTGTTATACTCTTCATGATCTGTGATTGTTAAAACAAATGCGATTATTTCTATTTCGGAATTATTGTTTTTTAGAGTGTAATCCATTCTCCAAAATGAAGCTAGTTCTACATGGAACAAATTATTTATTCCATATTTTTGAATATATTCTTTAGGGATAAGGTTTTTCCCTACAGGCTCTCCATACATTGGGTTAGTTTTTATAAACTCTATTTTTGTTTTTATTGATTTTAAAATACTTAAATCAGTTTTCGAAGTGAGGGATTTCTTATTTAGTTCGTCAAATGCACTTTTAGCTTCTTTTGAAAGAATTACTAAAACTTTTTTCATACCACAAACCCTTCATTTATCGCTTTTTTTAGTTTAGAGTTGCTGTTAAAGATCCAAGTTATTCCTTTAACTGAAAAAACAATCTTGTTACTATCCTCCAAGTACCCTAAAATTATTTTTAGAGTATCATGATTTACCTGCCTTGGCAAATTTTGTTTCAGTTCAGTAATTGATTTAACAAATCCTTTATCTTCAAGAGTTTTTTCCACCATAAAAACTGTGTTTAAAGTAGGATAATGAAGAACTCTTGATGCAACCATTGTTTCACTCATAACAAAAACCCCAACAACACCACTAATATATACAATAAATATACATACTTATAAACTTATTGTACACCCTAGTAAACAAAGATTTGTTTAAATCTATTTAAATTTGTTTAACTTATTAAAAAACTAATTAATAAGGAAAAAACATTTAACTAAATTAAAACCAAGAACCATTTAATTAAATTAGATTAAATTGAATTAAATTTATTTGTAAAGGTTTTTGTAGAACTTATCCATCTCGTTTTTGTTAATGTTTTTCTCTAAATAAGTAGAGTATTTTTGGAAGATGTCTGTTAATTGCATCATTCCTTCTTGGAACTCATAATTTGAGAACTCTACTTTTGTTGGTTTTAGCACTTCTAGTGTCGTTGGACCATAATAAAACAAAAATCTTATGAGTGTAGGAAGGTCTCTTACTGACATGTTTACTTCAATAAAAGTTGCAAACATCTCTTCGTCCTTGTTTTCCTCAATTTCTGCTTGAGTTATTCCATAAATAGTAAAATTTTCTTCCTTCCCTATCGCTTCCATTATTTTTTTTGATTGTTTTTTCAATAAATCTTCTTCAATAGCTTTAATTTCAATAATCGCACTAATTCTTAATCTAAAAGAATCATCTTCAGCAATTTTTTTTCTCTTCTGAACCTCAGAAATAATTTCTTGCTTTAATTTGTACTTTGTAGGATAACCATCTTTTGAGACAAGCCCAAGTTTTAACATATTTTTTAGATCAATTGTTAGTTTATCATAAGGAATGTTTAGTTGCTTGTGTAACTCTTCTTCAGTTTTTGGTTCATTTAGCAAAAGCAGTGCTATTTTTTTTTGCTCTTCATTAAATGCTACCACAAAAACTCACCAAGTCAATTTTTTTATCAAAAATATTAAATAAAACAAGACAAGAACGGTTTAAAAAACCATTTAGCCCAATTGAGAATTTAAAATAATATTAAAAATAGTTAAAAAAAAATAATATAACTAATTATAACAAATCAAGTAACTAAAATTATTATTTAATTGTTAATCAACTCTAAGAGAGCTTGTTTTTGTTCAATTAGTTTATTACTAAACCAACCAAAAGAATCCCACCTTTTTGATTTTTGGGAAAAATGAAACAAATCATTATCAGTTATAACTGTATGAATGTAAGATTTGTTTTCAAGAGACAACTTTGAAAAAATTTTTTCATTCATTAAATAAATATTGTCATAATTTTCATTAACTAATTCAAAATCAACATTTTTTTCAAAATCCTTTATCACTCCCACATACTCCCCGCCTTGAGGCTCCACCATTTCAGCTCCCACTAACTCATAAATATCATTTTCAAAAACAATTTTTTTACTAGTAAACGCTACTACACAATGCCCATTAATTTCTTGAGATTGCAAATCATACATGTTTCCACAAACAATTACTGGAAAAATATTTTCAGGAGACAATTTTTTTGCTTTTGCTGAATCAAAGTACCAATTTTTTTCAAAATCCAAATAATAATTTCTATTAGACTCATCAAAAATAAAAGATTCTATAATTATTTCTTTACCTTTACAAAAATTAGTCAAATAATTCATTTGAGCTTTGAATATTAAAGAAAAATCTTCACAATCCCCGCCCTTGCTTTCAAAAAATTCTGAAAGAGATTGCAAGTAATCAGTTTTGTTAGAAGTTTTTTCATCCAATTTGTAGGAGAAATTAAAAGAACCAAATTCTTTTGAACCAACTAAATCCAGACAAGCGGTTTTGATTTCACAACTATAAGCATTATCTTCAACACAATTACTTTTTAGTTTTGATTCCATTTTTTGTTGTGAAAAACTATCATCAAAAAAAGAATTTGTTGAAAACCACTCCATCGAATCAGACATACTTTCAATGTACTCTTCAATTTGTAAAATTGTTTGAGTGGTTTCTCCTTTTAGGATACCGTATTTTTCTGTTAAATCACTATTTTGTTTATCTAAAGAATCAAAATTTGAAGAATTAACAGATAAATTTAGTTCAAGATCTGATTTTTGTTTTTCAAGCAAAGAAATTTTTTCAATCAAAGTATTTTTTTCTGATAAAAAACTATTTTCTTTTATAATTAAAGAATTATTTAATTCTTCTTTTTCAATAACCACTAAAACTAGTAAAATAACTAGCGCTAAAATAATTAGAATCAAAATAAAAAAAACAACTATTACTTTTGAATTTTGTGAAACTGGAATTTTTAAAGAATCATCTTTGTTTTGGGCATCTTTTTTCATCCAGAGGTTTTTTTGCATAAAAAAATTAATAAGCAAACATATTTTAAATCTAAAAAACCTAATTAGTATACTAGAAGGGACAAAAATGATTTTAGAATTTCTAAATTTTGGGGAAAGCGCTAATTTTACTCCACTACCCACACAAGAAGCACTTTATAGTCAAGCTGCTCAAATAATTCCTTTCAATATCGAATTAGTAATTCTTGTAATTATCCTAATCGCAATTACAATTTTTATCGCATTCTTTTTAAAAAAAGTAATAGTAAATAGCATCCTTGGCGGAATAATTTGGGCACTAGCAGTTTTTGTTTTCAAAGTACAACTCCCTTTAATTCCAAGTTTTGTTATTTCAGTACTTTTTGGACCTGCAGGAATAGGGACACTATTATTACTATCAGCGCTAGGATTACTTGCAATTTAGTTTAAAAAAATAAATAATTTAAACAAAAAAGGTTTTGTGATGAAATTTTTTCCAAGAGCGAGAACTTTTTTTGGGTTCAAAAAAAGAATAGTTAGTCTACAATTAAGGAATTCTATTTTTTTAAAACACGGAGACACTCTAAAAGGAATTGCACTTATTAGAGAAATAAAAGCGAGTAATTTGGCAGAAAAAACTAAAGAAAAATTAATAAGACAAGCAAAAGTACAAGTACAAAAACACATAGACGAAGCAAGAAGACTCCAAAGAGAGGAAGAAGACGCTACTGAAAATATGAATAGAGATTAAAAACAAAAATTATTTTTTTGGAAGGGAAGCAAATGGATCTTAACGAAAGCACAAAACTTGCAAAAGTAAAAAACGATTTAATCAACAATGCAAAAAAGCACGAACTTTACAAAACAGTTCTTGAAACTAAAGGAAATATTGTTTTTGGAAGAGGGAGCGATTGCGCAAAAATTCTTTTCATTGGAGAAGCTCCAGGGTTTAATGAAAACGCGCAAGGAAAACCTTTTGTTGGAAGAAGCGGAAAACTTCTTATGGAATGGATTAATGAATTAAAGCTTGAGGAAAAAGATTATGCAATAATGAATGTGGTTCCAATGATTCCACTTAGTAAAGAGAAAAAAATCAGACCACCAACAGAAGAAGAGATAAATTATTTTTTACCACAAACAAAAAAAATGATTGAAGCAATCTCTCCAAAAATAATTGTTTTACTAGGAAGAAGTTCAGCTAGTATTTTTGATAAAAAACTAATTGTCGGGCAAGCAAAAAAAGAAGTTATTGGAAATTTAACAACTTTATTATATTTCATCTATCATCCAGCTTATTATTTAAGAAATGGAAGAAAAGGTTTTGAAGGACTAGACCCATTAAAAAAAATACTAAAAGAAATAAAAAAATAAACAACAAAACAAACAATATTTTTAAAAAAAATACTAAAAGAAATAAAAAAATAAAATAAGAATTATTTTTTTAACAATTAAGAAAAAATTATCGAACGTAACTTAAATTACTATCAGGTTTTGTTTCTTCTACAGCTTCAAGTTGTTGAGTTAAATCTTTGAACGCTTTTTCGATTTGTTTAGCATCCTTGTCAAGTAACTTCATTTTAACTTTAAAACCAAACTTTTTACAAAGTAATTCTACTAATGATTTTGCGCTTCCTTGATCTCCATAAATTAGCTGAGCGTTTGTTTCACCCATTAAACAAACCCCATCAATTCCGTGTAGTTTTCCTAGACCCACAATTAACCCTGCAGCTCCAGAAATAAGCCCTTCTTTTTTATCTTCCTTTGCTCCAAGATCAACCCAAGTTTTAATTAAAGCGTCATCAGTTCCAGCAACAATTACTTTTGGTTTCTCATTCAATCTTTTATCCCCAATATTTACTCCTGCAAGAGTAACTATTTCAATTACCCCAGAAGCTTTAAAAAAATTAACTAAAGTTTCTGCAAACTCATAATGTTCTTGAGAACTACCAAGTTTCATATCAAGTGCTGGTTGAACTGGGCCAGCTAAAAACAAAAAGTCTTTTCCTTTATAATTGTAATAAAATATTTCATTTTTTATTAAAAATATTTTAGAGTTTTTTGTGTGAACACTTGGCGGAAATGAGTCAGACAAAACTTCTGCAATTTTTTCTGCTTTCATTTCTTTTAATAAATAATCAATAGAAATTTTTCCAACTAAACCAATTCCTGGTAACCCTACAAGTAGAGTTGCTTTTGTTATTGGAAGTTTTTTCATTACAAGAATTTTTGTTGGCATAAACAAATACTCGCAAGAAAAGTAATTTAAACCCAAACGAAAAAAGAAAAAATAACAAAAATAATGAAAATAACAAAAATTAAGGAAGAAATAACAAGCAAAATTAGGATTAAATTAATTAAAATAAATTGATTAGTACCAACTTTATTAGGATTAAATTATACTTTTAGTTATTGTCTTCTTTTTTGAATTCAAAAGTTGCGCCAAGTTCTTTTGCTTTCTTTTCTGCCAAATCAACTGCTTTTGTTAATAATTTATCAGCTTGTTTAAATGTGAAAGAGGTGCAAGAAACAGTGTACACTCCAGAACCCATGTAAATTACGTCACAACCTTTTACTGTTTCAATGACTGTAAGTATTTCTTTAATTATTTCTAAACCATTAGGAGACATTGAGTTAATTTTTGCTTTACCTTTTAGTACTTTTTGTGAAACAACAATATTTTTTTCAACAAGTTCTTTTAGTGGAGTAATCCATTCTTTTTCTACAATTCCTGAAATGTCTTCTCCTAAAGCGATTTTTTCAAGAGCATTCATTAATGAACCGTACTCTGCGTTAAGTGGTTCTGCCACCCCTTGCCAAACATCATCAAACTTTTTGTTAACTTGTTTAGCAAATAAAGCGATTAGTTTTTCTTCTCTATTGTATTGTTTGAAGTCATTAATTTTTTGTTTTTCTCTTGAAGAACTTACTCCTGCAAAAGATAGATCTATTTGTTTTTTTTCTAAATCAACGTTAAGAACTTTTGCTACTCTTACTTGATTTGGTTTTACAAAGTTTCTAATATTTTTTACCCAAGAAGAAGAAACATTACTAATGTGGACAAATCCTCTAACATGTCCAAATTCTAGTAATTCAACAAAAACACCATAGTCAAGAATTTGACTAACTCTAACAACAACCAAGTCTTCTCTTTGTGGGTATTCCATTATAATCAATAATAAGTTTAGAAATAAAAAGAATTAAAAAGCACTAACAAAATCAATAAAACACTAATTTACTAGTGTTAAAAATTATTTAGAAAATGAATTAGCATTCTTCTGCGATTTTTCTTAAAACAAGTAATTTAGCTATTTTTGAAGGAACATCAACTTTTTGTCCACTAGAAAAAGGACCATACTCTTGCATGTCAGTTCCAACAAAAGTAGGAACCTCTTTAATAATATTTATTGTAACAAGTTCAGTTTCTTCTTTTTGTCTTTCTCCAAACAGTGAAGAGTAAATATTGTTATGATCATTTAATAGTTTTAACATTTTTTTGTAAGTGTCAGCCTCTTCTTTAGCCATCTTATCCATGTTAATGTCTTTTGTGTGAGCAGCGATAAGAGCTTTGTTTAATAATTTTTTTTCTCTCATCAAAAATATTTCTTCAATAACTCTTTTTAGATTAGTAAATTCTCTAACATCAGAAGAAGAAAAGTTTTTTAGAGAGGATAAATATTTTTTTTTCTCTTCTTCAACAAACTTTTCTAAAGATTCAATAAAATCATCATCAACTTCTACAAGTTTACTAGTGTTTTTTTCAAGTCTATGAATTCTTCTTAGTTCATCAAAATCAATTTTCATAATAAACCCTTAACACCAAATAATTATTAAAAAAATATTCTTACACAATTTTTATTATCTTATTTCTGCCCCTTTTCCTATTAAATAAATTGCCACAAACAGTGGTAATTCTACTTCTTCATTTTCAAAAGGACCATAACTTGTATTATTCAAAGTAAATTTTGGAGCTTTCTTTATAAAAACCCTTTGTGGAGCATTATCAAAAACAATACTGTCAACAAAAGGGTCAAAGCTTTTTAAATCGTCAAGCTTAATGGTTTTAGCTAAAAACCCAGTGTCTCCATGCAGAGTGTTTGGTACTCTAATTATTTTGTGAAGATCAGTACTTGTCTGTCTATCAATTGGGCAAAGTTGTTTTTCAACTGCACTCTCAAATATTTTTTTCCAAAACTCGCTAGATTTTCTTCCTTCAAGTTTAAACAACACTCCACTATCAAATCCTTCAAAAACTGCTTGTTTTTTTTCAAGCAGAGTTGAAATCTTTTTTTGTTGAATCCCTGTAAGGGCAGAAAGTTCTTTTGTAGAAGAATTATTTAGCACTTCTTTTACGCTTGAATTAATTCTTTTTACCCAATTTCCTTTTGTTCTTGAAACAATTCCTTTTTCAAAATCATAACCTAATTTTTCAAAATAAACTCCTGCTCCAGTTAAGTAATCCACTAGTTCAATTCTTGCTTGTTTATTTAATGATCTTACTTTTTCTGAACGGATATGCAAATGATACCCTGCTTTTCCTGAAAAATTTATTGAGAAATCCTTTGAATCAAAACCAAAATCATTTTCTAAAAAATCTATTAATCTAAATATTTGTTTTTTTGCCTCATCTAAATGTTTTTTTTCAAACCATTGTTTTCCATCAAGTTCTAAAACTTCAAGTCCAAGTTCGTCAGCATCAAATTCATAAATAAGATCCGCTCCAAACAAAATTTTGTTCTCCATTGGTTTTCTTTCAGGAAACTTGTAATAAGCATTTGAGTAAGAGAAAAAGAGTGGTTTATTGTTTCTTAAAAAGTAATTCATTTCGTTAGCATCTCTAAAAGCAATGTTTCTGTTAGCTATTTTTCTTTTAAATATTCCATAACCAAATTCTCTATTTTCAACATTTGGTAAATCAATAAAGTTTTTTGAATAATATTTAGAAAATTTTTCTTTTAAGAATTCTGCTTCTTTTGATTGATCCTCAACATACATTATTCTTCCCCTCCTTTTATTGTTTTACCATCATCATCTTTTTTGAATCTATTTTTTGTTCTTAACTTTGCAATATAATATCTTACTGGATGATTGTGTTTGCATTCAGTTGCACATTCTTTAACTTTAAGTCCATAATCTGCAATTTTTTTACAACCAGGAGCAGATAATTTTTTTTGATAAATTCTATCAACATGATATTCAGCAATATGTTTTTTGTAATCAGGACTTTTTGCAAATAGTGCAAGCATTTCTTGTTTTTGCATTCCAAGTTGGAAAAGAAAACTAGCAAGTACCACTCTTGCGATATAAGATAATTTTTTTCCAGAAGCTTGATCAGCATAAAGTGCTTGCATACAAGGGGGGAATAAGTTTGGCTCAATTTTTCCTTGAATTTTTAAATCAAAATTCTTCTTTTCAATTACAGTTAATTGTGAATCAATTGTTTTTGCGTACTCTACAAAAGCTTTTGGAATAAACTTTTTTTCAATTGGAAGAGAATCAAAAACTTTTTTGTAAGATTTTTCTGATAAAAATCTTGCAAAATCATTTAGAGTTAAAAAAACTTTTCCACTCGCAACATTTTTGTTAATTAACTTTGATTCATCATCCACAAACAAAATATCTAAATAATCAATTAAATCTAATTCAACAAAAAAATCTTTTTCTTCACTAATCACATATTTTATTTTAAAATCATCAGCTAAATTTAAACAAATAGTTTTTGGATCAACATTTTTTAAAATTGATTCAAATGTTTTCTTTTTTATTAGTAAAGAAAACTTTTCTTTAATATTTGGTATAGTCATTGAAGAAAGAATTAATTTTGCTGTAGGAAAAGCAATTATTTCATTTTCAAGCATTTCTTTTGAAGGACTAGTTAAATCAACTATGTACTCTTGACCAGCGTTTGCTCTTAAAATCATTAAAGCTGCTCTTTTTATCACAGTGTCAGAGACCTCTTCAGGGTTAATTTTTGACTCTCTTAAGAATTCTCTTGCAGTTTCAGTAAAAGGAAAATTTTGAGAAAAAACAAGGTCTACCATAAATGAAATGTCAATAGAAAAGCATTAAATAAATAAGCTATTTACTAAAAATTGGGAAATAAAATAATTAAAGTATCATGTGAGCTAAATAGAAAGTAATTTTGCTTTCCCCAATACTGTATTCAACTTTCATTGGAGAATCGTTTCTAAGATAAATTGCAACTTTTTTCTCATTATCCGCTTCTTTTATTATGTTTTGGAAAAACCCTAAAGAAAATTTTGAGTTAACATTAGATTTTGAGGAAACTGTTGCAGTTTTTAGTGCTTCTGAATCAAGTGCTCCTTGAGAACCTCTAGCTTCTATAAAAAATTTCCCACTTTCAACTTTAAGTATTACACTTGAACCAAACAATGAAGCATCTTTTAGTAATTCTTTTAAAAAAGAAGCCATTATCTCTATTTTTGTTTCATAATTAATTGTAGGAACTTTTGCATCCTCTTGTGAAACATCAATCAAGGGAAGTCTAAAAGTTCTTTTTAGTTCAGATTCAAATTTTAATTTTAATTCAGCATCAGAAATATCTAAAAATAATTTATCAGCAATCATTGCTCGCTCAAGCATCTTATTTAACTCTACTAAATCCACTCCAACAAAATTTGGTTCAACCTCATACTTATCAAATAATTTTTTGTCAATAAAATAATCTACTAATACTACTTGACTGGGGTCAGTTGAACGAAAAGAAACTCCTTTATCAGAGAAACGAAAATTTCCTTCAGGGATAAAAGAAGAAATAGCGTCCACCGCTCTTCTAAAAAAATCTATTCTCTTAAGCTCAATCATAAAAATCAACTAATCTTTGCAATAAAATAAACAACCACGAAGTATTTAAATGATTATTTTGGTCAATAAAATATTAAAAACAAAAACAACTCATTATAATTAATACTTGTTTTTTAAGAAAACAATCACTAAAGCCAAAACACAGTAAAATATTAATAAAATTATTTCCAACCATAATTGAGTTAGCGAGAATCCTTTGATCAGTAACCCTATTAGTAAATTATTTGCTACAGTCATTGGTAAAAATGAACTAACCATTTGCATGAAGGGTTCCATGAATTCTAAAGGCAAAACAATTCCACTCAAAAACAACATTGGAACAATCAACAGTAAAGATGTTAGAATTGCTGTAGATTGGTTTTTTACAAAAGAAGCTATTAGTAATCCTATGCAAATAAAAGTCACTGAAACCAAAATTACTGCTAAAACTAATTCAATCAAACTAACTGAACTAACAAGACCAAAACCAAGTTGAGTTACTCCCAGTATTGGAAAAGGAAGTGGTATTTTTGCAAATGCTACTATAAAAATTATTCCCGCTTCAATTAGAGCAATAACTAATTGTCCAATTATTTTTCCAGTAAAAAGAGTAAATTTACTTGTAGGGGAAAGTTCTAAACGAAGAGTAACATTTTCTGTTTTTTCCATTATAAAAATTATTGAAGTTAAAAGCATACACGTAAGGATTAGTACAACCACTAAAGCGTTTGAAACTAAAATACCAAATGAACCAACCTCAAAGAGTCTACTTTCATAAAATATTACTGGTTGAGCTAATACTTTTGGATCAATATTACCAAACTCAACTAATTGAGTAGAGAAAGTTGACAACAATACTGAAGATGCATTTAGTTTTGATTCAATTGTTTCTTTTGAAGAACGCGCATTTTTTATTAATGCTTTTACTTCATCAATTGATTCTTTGAATAATTGTAACTTTGAATCCATTGTAGTAATTGCTGTACTTGAAGAATTCACTGCTGATTCAAGTCCTTGTGTTTCGGAATCAATTTCATCAAAAACATCATCAGCTTCTCTAAAAGCAATATTTATTTTTGATTGCTCATCTTTAATTTCTAAAAATAATTCTAACAAATTGTCTAAAAATTCTTTTTCAATAACAATTTCTTCTCTAATACTCTCAATCTTTGTTAAAGAATCAGTAATTGATTGTTTTGCTACCCCTTCAGGCAAAGTTGATTGTACTGAAAGTAAAAGTTGCTTTATTTCATCAATATCTTTAATAGCAACATCAAGCCCAGTAATTAAAGCATTCAGTTTTGAATCATAAGAATTTATTTTTGAACGAAATGTAGAATAACTATCTCTTGCTATTTCATAAGAGTCTTTAAATTTTGCAACATTTTCTTCAAAAGAATCTATTTTTGAGTTATAACTTGCAACAGTATTTTTTTGTGAAGATAAAATTGATTCAATTTCTGCAAAATCAAATTTATTCATATCAGATTCTAAATCATTTAGAGAATCTTCAGCAGAAATTAATTGTGCTTTAAAATCTTCAACATTTTTTATTTCCTCATTAACATTAGCCCCAAAAGAAGTCATGGTTTTCCAAATTTCCCCTAGTTGTTTTTGTGCAACATCCATCGTAATTCTTTGCATCACAGCTTTTGCTATCTCCATGAAAAATCTTGAAGACAATAAATTAGAATTATCATAAAGTAAATCAACACGCAATTGTTTGTTTGGTGAATCTCCCTTTAGCACAATTCCTGAAATAACTTTTTTTGATAATAATGCTTCTCTTAGTGAGTTTTCATCAGAGTAAGTAATAATTGATAAATTTTCAGAACTAGCCATATTGTCAATTATTTTTGAATTAAAATCTAAATCATTTACAAACCCAATTTTTGTTCCAGAAGCTTTTGTAGCGTCAAACCCGCCAGTAAATGCTGAACCAAGTAAACCTATTACAATAAAGGGGTAAAGAAAAATTAAAACTAGCGCAATTTTTTGTGCTTTTATTAGAGAAATTTCTTTCCAAATAATATCAATTAACTTCATAAAAATCAATTCCTTATAATACAATCATCAAAAACATTTTGTAAAAATAATTATTCTTGTTGTTTCATTCCTTCTCCTGTAATATTTAGGAAAACATCTTCTAAATTTGGTTCTTTTGTTAGAGAGGAAGAAATATTGTACCCTTTTTTCATTAACCACTCAGTGATTGCAATAACTTTTTCAAAAGTGTGTTCTTGTTCAAATGGAATAAATAGTAAATCATTTTTTGATAAAACTGTGGATTGGTTTAGAACAGATTTTATTTTTAATAAATCTTCTTCTTTAACTCCGCCAGGAATAGTGAATATCATTACTTTTATTCCACCATACTTTGTAATTAGTTCTCTTGGTTTTCCAAGCGTGAGTAATTTTCCTTTTTTCATTAAAGCTAATTTTGTGCAAAGTTTTTCAGCTTCATCCATATAATGAGTAGTAATAATTATTGTTTTTCCTGCAGTTTTTAGATCTTTTATTTTTGTCCAAAACATTTGACGCATTTTTGGATCAAGCCCAACTGTTGGTTCATCTAAAAAAATTAGTTCAGGGTCATGAACTAGAGAAATTGCGATATTTAAGAGACGTTGATATCCTCCACTCAAAAAACCCGATCTAGCATTTCTAAACTCTTCTAAATTTAGCCATTTTAATAAAAAATCAACTCTTGGTTTTATTTTTTTTGATTCAAGCCCTGAAATGCTTGCAAAAAACTTTAAATTTTTTTCAACAGAAAAGTCTTTGTAAAAAGCAGTGTCTTGTGGAACTAGCGCAATTTTTTTCTTTAAATTAACATTTTTTCCGTTAAACAAAATTATTTCTCCAGAAGATTGTTTTTCTAGACCTAAAATAATTGAAGTGACAGTAGATTTTCCTGCACCGTTACTTCCTAAGAGACCAAAAATGTCCCCTTCTTCAATATCAAAAGAAACACTGTCTAAAACTTTTTTTGCCCCATAACTTTTTGAGACATTCTTAACAGAAACAATTGGCATAAAGTTCACTAAAAACCTTACAGATAAAGAAAAAAGTAGTATAAAAAGAATACTTTTGAAAAAAAATAATTAATTTATTTAAAAAAATCAGATTAAAAAAATTAAATAAGTGTGAAATGAATCACACTTATTAATTATTTTATTTAACAAGATTTGGTACTAATTTCTGTAATTTTCCAACTATTTGTTGTTCCGCAACCTAAATGTATATCTGCACAATAAACATTTTGATCACCAACACAACACCATTTGTTTCCATTAGTTCCGCAAACATCTGCGCAACCTCTTCCACAACCAGTGTCACCAACTTTGTATTTTCCTTCTACAACTTTTGGTTCAACACTTACTTTTGCAAAGTAAACTTCACCACCTTCAGTAATTTCTTTATCTATTGAATACAAAGTCATTTTTGGATCCAAAATATTTTCTGGATCAAACACGGCAGAAATTTCTTTATTCAAATCAATCACTCTAGCTTCGACTACTTTACCATCAAAAGACAATTCAAAATCTGCTTGTAATCGATCTTCGGAGTTAATTAAAATATCAACTAATCTTAATCTTCCAATTTTTCTATTATAATCAGTTCCACCATTAACAAATATTGAATCATTACTTGTTCTTGGAACTAATTTAGAATTAAAACCATATTCCACTTTTGGAATACAAGCTCCATCTAAACAACCATTTTCACAAATATACCAAAATCCATCAAGGAATCCATTTTCTGTGCAAGACCAATCTACCAAAGTGTTAGAATCAACACATTTATCTTCATTAACTTCGAAAGGCCCTTCTTCTGATCGCATTCCAGTTCCAACTCCCTTCAAGTAATAATCTAAACCATTATCTGAATCAGTACATTCAATTATTTCTCTAGCACAAGTTCCAACAATGTCTGCTATTCCGTTTTGATTCATACCTAATATTGATTCATTTGAATAACCAATTTGAATAGTATTTTTAGAAAATCTGTATTTTGTGTTTTCTTCACAAAAAGAAAAACCGCTTATTTTTACACTAATATTTTGTCCAGGCGAAACTTCAATTCCTTCTTCTACAGTTTGACTTACTCCATCAATATAAATTGAATTATATTTTAGAGTTTGTGCAGTTTGATTTCTTAAAATCAAAGTCATTGTTGTTCCTTCTCTTACCCAATCAACTATCGCCCAAGGTTGTGCTGAAGCCCAAGCAATTCTTGCTGATTGTTCACTAATATCAGTTTCTCCAGGAGTACAAGTGTACCCTGAAGTGTAGGGATAACTTTCAATAAGTATCCAACTTGGAGTACTATTTTGCCATTTTATTCCATTAACTATTGGCGGGGAGTAACTTTGAAAATCACTTGCTCCAACATAATTTTTTCCTTCAATATAAGAACACCACTTAGCAGCAGTTTCTAAATCAGGATACGGAACATACTCTATCCCATTATAAATTATTCTAGGATCTGAATAAAAATCACCATTAGATGCTGGCGCGTTATAAAAAATAGAAGTACTTTCAACAGTACAATCAAGAGGATAATAATTAGGAGAATTTACAATACTCTCTCCAATCTCACAAACCCCATTTCCTGCAACACTTTGAGGCATTGTGCACCCAAAAAGTAAGAATAATGAAGAAATTACTAAAAATATAAAACCTAATTTCTTTAACAACTTAACACCTCCAAAGTGTTTTGATAATTAAACAATATTAGTTTAGGGAATATTTAAACACAATTGGTTAAAGAAAAAACTAAGTTTTTTAAGAAAAAATTAAGCGTTTTCTATTCTTGGAGCTAAAAAGTAAGTGATACTTGCATCCCCAATAGTGTAAGCTACTTTTACTGGAGCATTTGATTTTAGTAAAAGAGAAACTTTAGTGTCACTAGTTGCAGCTTTCAACATGTCTTGCAAATAATCAAGAGGAAACATTGATTTGCACTCTTTCTTTACTTTCATTTCAAATAATGCAGTTTTATCTTGAGCCAGTTCTTCACTTAAGTTTCCTTTTGAAGAATTTGCTTTAACAAAAAACTTTTCATCAGTAGAACCAAGAGTAATGTGAGTACTAATTAATGCCGCATCCTTAAATGCGCTTTGTAAAAATCCTGCAGAAATTATTAATTCAGAATCAAACTCAATCTTAGGGTTAGGTACATCGTTTGTTGAAATATCTATTAGTGGAACTTGAAATGATCTTGTAGCATTTCCTTTAAATGAAACACTCAAAAAAGATTTCTTTTCATCAAGAGACAAAACTAGTTCATCACTACTTTGAGCTCTTGACAGTACTTGATTTAAGTAATCTAAATCTAGTCCAAGTCTAATATTTTCTGACTCAAATTTAGTAAAGGCTTTTTTTGGTAAAGAAAAATCAACCATTGATATTTGAGAAGGATCCGTTGCTTTAAGTTCAACCCCGTTCTCGTTAATTACTATCTCTGCTTCATCAATTAGTACGGCTATAGCTTCCATACTTTTTTTGAAAACATCAGCATTTTTTAAAACAAGTTCCATTAAATTCACCATTCACTAGAACAATTAGGTCAAATTAAATTTATAAACCAATTTCCTTAACTAAAAATTGTTTTTTAAAATTACTTTGATTTTTTGTAATCAATAATTTTTCCTGAAGAATCAAGAACTAGTAAAAGTTTTGTTCCAGACACCTCAACTAGGGCCAAAAAGTTCTCTCCTTTTGCATTAAAATCAACAAAATTGATTTTTGCTTTTAATTGTTTTTCAATTATTGGTTTAAATTTGCTAGTTAACAACTTTTTTAGTGAAAGTTCTTCTTTTTTTATTTCAAGAACTGGTTTTGGTTTTTCAACTACTTTTTCTTCTCTTAAAAAATCAATGTGTTTTAGTACTTGAGAGGCTTTCTTTTCTTCAGCATTTTTTAAAACTAAAATAACAAAACAAATAACAATTATTAGTGCTGAAAGAACAATTATGATAAGTGAAATTAGAACTAAATCAAAACTCAATAGTGACTCTATACTCAAAAAATCCATGAAAAATAAAGGCTTTTAGAGAATAAAAAACTTAGGGTAAAGAGAAATTAACAAAATTCTCTAACAAAAACCTCTATAATCCTTAGGCAAACTTCCTGTGTAAATTAAAGAAAGCGAATTATCCACTAACCAAAGTTTTATGCAACCAATTTTTGGGATATTAAAAAAATCTACTCCTTGAATCTCTTGGAGCGGAATCGCATAAAAAGTTATACAATTTTTTTCTGAAGAAGGAATAGAAGAGTTTACTTTCCCACAATCCTGATCAAAAGTAGTGTTTGTTAAAACATTATCTCCTTTTGTTAAAATAAATTCCCCATCACTCGCTTTAATTTTTACTATAGCTCGATGAATTATGGGCATCCCTGAAGGGTAAGCCCCATAAACAATAATCCTTGAATTAGTGTCATAAATTACTTCTTCTCCATTAGAAAATGTTAGTGAATAAAATTTTCCTTCTTTATATTTGGGAGAAACAAAATCAATAGCGGGAACATTTTTTATTGATCTATTAAAAATAATTTCTGGACCAAAATCCATTTCGCTTGTAGCTTTAGTTAAACCAATAATATCTCCTCTGTAAAGTACTGGCTCCATACTTGCAGAGTAAACAATAACTAAAGGAGTGGCAGTACCAAAAAGCATGCTTAGTAAAGAGTAGAAAGCAAAAGCAAAAAATGCTGCAAACAAAATGTTTACCATTGTTTCAACGACTTCACTTTTTGTTACTTTTTTTACGTGCGGCATTACAAACAAATCAACGTAATAAAAAGGGTCCAACCATTTTAGGAAAGAAAACTTTTTTTTAAAATCTTTCCAAACAGTGCTAAAATTATTTTTTTTATTTGAAACAGAAGATTCCAATTTTTTTGGTTTATTAAATTTAGTCATGTTTTCACTTCAAAATTTTATTTCAAAATTATTTTTCTAATAAATCTAATATATTTACTATTTTTTTCTATTTTTTAATTTCTTTTTTAAAAAAATCTTTAGTAACTCATTGAAGCAGTTTTTCCTTGTCTTTTACCATAAAAGAAAACCGCCAAAATAATTAATAATACATAAACAAATCCTAAAATGTAATAAACTTCTCCCCAACCCATTATTCCTACTGCTTCGGTTAGTGCTCCATAAATTACTGAAAAGAAAGCTAGTACTATTAGAAATAAGATGTCTTTTCCTATTTCCATTGCTCCGTGTCTAAAGAAATCTTCTTTAGCTATTGCTGAAGAAAGTATTGCTCCTGCAATCGCTCCAAAAACATAAGCTAATAGTTCTGGTGGACCGTGACCTATCAACATTCCTTGTAAAAAACCAAACCCTTTCATGTGTTGCCCTACTAAAAACATTTCTCCAAAAAATACTCCTAATATTGAGGCGTTCCACGCAATAATAAAAATGGCACCCACCCCATAAAAAATTGATAAAACTAATATGAAAACTAAAACCCCTGCATTGTTTTGTAAGATAAAAAATGTACAATCTGAAATATTGCTTGTACTTGGATTTTGGCAAGAAGAAAATGCTCCTGCAGTTGCTCTTCCGCTTATTGAAAGAGGAACTCCTCCCTCACAAGAATCGCTACCCGAGATTGAACAAAAGGATCTTGTTTGTTCTTCAAACCACAATCCTCTTTCTTCTACTGGGGAAAGAGAATAAGCTACTGCAAAAGCGAGTATTATTCCAACAAACACCCAAACGTAAAGCATTAGTAAATTAAAGTGTCTTGCAAAAAAAGTTACTGCACTTTTTCTTTCAAGAAGTTCTTCTGATTGTTCATTTGATAAAATATTAAAAATTACTGGGACTAAACCCATCGTAATAAATGCAATTGATAATACACTTCCATGTTTTGAAAAAATCATGTCCGCTGCAAAAATACTTACAATACTAATAACAAAAGTAATGAAAAAAATTAGTATAGGATATTTTCTAATCCTCTTTTCTCCAATAATTGATTCTAAAACCATCTGTACTCAACCATTAATCCTACTCTAGTTTGTAAAAAAAACTCTTTGCAAAAGACATTACCTTAGCTTTATATATCTTTCATAAACTAAATTCTTTTGGACATTAAATACTTTTCTGTTAAATTGGAGAAAAAGAACTATTTTTGAAAACTGTCGAAATTGGTGAAAATATGGGTAAAATGAAAGAATTAATTATAGTGCCTGGAGAAGAGGTAGCTATTGAAGAAGAATACGCTGGTGGAAAAAACACTTTCGTAAAATTTGGTAAAATAAAATCTGTGGCAGTAGGACGTGCAGTTTTTGATGAAGGACAAAAAAAGGTTGTTGTTGAAGGAAAAATTGTTCAAACATTGACAATAAATGATATTGTTTATGGAAAAGTTGTAAAAGTAAAAGACTCAATGGTTCTTGTAGAATTAACTAACGCTGAAAATGATAAAAAAATTATTTCAAAAGAAGCAAATTTGCCTGTTAGAAATGTTTCAACAGAATATATTACAAAACTAGATAATTTTTTCAAAATCGGGGACTTAATTAAAGCAAAAGTTGTTAACGTGAGTCCTTTGGGGATAGACCTTGCAACAAACGAGCAAGGGTTAGGCGTAATTAAAGCGTATTGTAAGGAATGTCGAACTGAACTAAGTCACTCAAGCGGAAAACTTTTGTGTTTTAATTGTGGAAGTCAAGAAGAAAGAAAATGGTTTAGTGATGAGCAAAAAGAAAGAGAATTTGTTCCTCGAAGTAACTTTGGAGATAGTAGAGGATTTAGAGGAAATAACAATTTTAGAGGAAACTTTCGACCACGAGACAATAATAGAAGA
>CAZJVN010000003.1:0-28599 GCA_964549775.1 uncultured archaeon
GGTTTATGGTTAATTTTAATGATTTTTTTGATTCTGTAAAAAATGCTTATGAAAAGTCGGGTGGGGTAAATTGGCCAGCTAAAGGGAAGCAACTTTCTAATTCATATATAACTTTGGCGGCGAGTAATCAATACAACTTAATTAATTCAGTATCAAAAAAAATTTCTCCTTCAGAAGTTTCAAATTTATTTTGGTCATCTACTCAAATAAGGTATATTTTGACTGGAGAATTTATAATTGGAATAAAAATAAAGAACCAACTTGAAGGAGAGCCGGAAGTGTCTCAAATAGCTAAAACTACTGAATTGTTTTTGCAGCTTTTAGAATTGAAAAGCCCTAAAGATCCATTTTGTTTGAAAAATTCTAATAGAAATAATGAAGTTGAAGAAATTAATTTTTTTGTAAAAAATAACCCTTCAAATAATTCTTTACTTGGTAAAAAAATAATAATTGCTGCTTCTTCACTTGCGTGGGCATATGGATATGATACTTATTTTGCAAATTTTATGGAAATAAAAGGGCCATTTAGAATTGATAATTCAAGTTTGATTGTCAGGGAATTTAATTTAAAAAATATTCCATTTGTTTGGAAAGATTCTTTTGAATTTGACAAATTAATTATTTATAGTTTGTATTCAAATGAGGAAATATTATTAGATTGGGAGCTGCATTTAGAATCCAAAGAGAATCTAAATTTAAGTCATTTTTTAGTTGTTGTAGAGAAGGAAAATGAAAAAATTATTCTTAAAGAAGATGAAATACAAAAATTTTTCTTTGAGATAGTAACAAAAACTCAAACCCAAGTATCTTTTGTTAATGAGCTTTCGGTATTGGAAAAAATAAAAAAAGGGGCTGAATTGGTGTATTTACAAACAAAGGATCTTTCTGTTTTTTTAGATCTGGATTGGAAACCAACTAAAAAAGTCTTTGAAAGAATTGAATTTGATGGGGAAAAGAATTGGTTTGATTCTTTAAAACCTAAACCAAAATCAAATGCTGGATTTAACAATTGGATTACTAGGTTTGATCCGAGAATTCCTTTAGATTAGATAGTTTTAGAACAATCCATTAGATTCTAGATATTTTCTTAATTTTGCCCTCAAATGAAAAGGTAATTTCTTAGCAACATCAGCTCTTTCTGTACGTGGTAATTTATTCATTGCCTCAATAACATTTTCTAAGGAAGAATTATTGTTAAATATTTTTTGTTTCAATTTATATATATTAATTTGAGGTTCTGATAATTCTTCAGTTTTTTTTGGAACGAATTTTGACTGTTTTTTTCTTTTTTCTCCTTTTAATCTTTTAATTTCTTCTATTCTATCTCTTTCCAATCTAGTTAATTGTTCAATAGACAAACTATTATTTATCAAACCTTGTGTTAAAGTTGATATCTCTTGTATTTGTTTTAAGTCATTTTGTACTTTAGCAGTTTTCAATCTTCTTGATAAGTGTTGATATAGGGGGTGTTCCCAATATTTTGCAGGGTCAACTTGAGCTGGTTGGGATCTTTGGACTACAATGACATTTCTATTTAGAGTGTTTTTCCTATTTCCTGGTTTCATATTAATAATTTATTTTTAGGATTATAAAAGCTTTTCTAAAGTTGATTTTTTAATGATTTAATAACAATTCTAAGGTGTCCAAATCTTTTAATATATGATTTAAACTGACTCGCTGTTTTTGAAATTTGGCGGATTTCCCAGTTACTAAAGCAAATTTAAATTTTGATTTTAATTCTTTGTGTATAGTATCACAAAAATCTTTTACTGTTGAATTGTTTTTTAAAATAATTGGACTTTTTGAATTATAAGGAAAGACTCTAATCAATGAGGTTTCTTTGAATAAAAAATTTTTTAGAGTAGTTGTTGTTTCAGATTCATTGATTGAGAAATTACAGTATCTAAACAAATCAGTTTGGGATTTTGCCAAATCGCTTTTAGTAAAAACTACACATGTGTTTTCTTTTGTTGGTTTAAAACCAAAAAGGGTTGTTTCGCGAATTAATTGGTTTAATTGATCTGGTTTTGTTGAGTCAACAACAAACAACACTTTGTCAGAGATTAAAGCATTTCCAAGTACTCTTTTTCCAAAGCCTTTTCCTTCGGAAGCCCCATTAATTATTCCAGGTAAATCAATTAATTGAATTTGTGTGTTATCATAATTAAAAATTGCTGAAAATGGTTTAATTGTAGTAAAATCGTAATCCGCAACTTCAATTTGTGCGCCAGTAATTTTTTTTACTAATGAACTCTTACCTACACTGGGAAACCCAATTAGAGAGAAAGTAAAATGGCCTTGTTTTTTAACTTCCCATTTTTCAAGGTGAAGCATTTTTTTACTTGTTATGGCTTTATCTTTTTGAGAATGTAACCATTTTCTAACTTCTGCATAAGGGCCAGACTTGTACCCTGACATTACTAAAAGTAGTTCATCTATTTTGGTTGCTCTTTTTTCTCCGCTTAATCCTAATAGTTCTTTTTCGCATTTTTGTTTAAATACTTGGTGAGGCATTGCCATAAGTTTCACTCAACATATTGCTGGTATGTATGATTTATTAGGGGTTTGTATTTAATTTGTTTCTTTTTATATAAATAAATTAATTTATATAATAAAATGTATTATCTTTTTTATGGAAAACTTTTTTGGTTTATCAGAAAAAGATGTTAAATTAATTAAAAAATTAAATACTCCTGCTAAAGTTCAAGATTTTTTAAATTCTTTGGACATGAACTTTGAACCAAATGGGGATGAGTGTAATTCTCCTGCCGAGGTCTTAAGAAAAAAGAGAGCCCACTGTGTTGAAGGAGCAATACTTGCAGCAGTGATTTTAAGATATCATGGAATGGAAGCATTGTTGTTAGATCTTGAATCAAATAATTCTGATTTTGATCATGTAGTTGCACTATTCAAAGAAGACGGCTATTGGGGAGCAATTAGTAAAACAAATCACGCAGTACTAAGATACCGAGAACCGATTTATAGAACAATTAGAGAATTAGCTTTGTCATATTTTCATGAATATTTTTTGAATAAAGATGGGGCAAAAACGCTAAGAACATATTCTGTTCCAGTAAATTTAAAAGTTTTTGATAAAAAGAATTGGGTAAATTCAAAAGAAGAGGTTTGGTTCATTCCAGAATATTTAACAAAAGTAAAACACCACAAAATTTTAACAAAAAAACAAATAAGAATGTTAAGAAAAGCGGATATTGTTGAAAGAAAAGCTGGAGAAATAGTAGAATATGAAAAGAATTGAAAAAATTAAATAAAATTGTAAAAAATATCAAAAATTATGCTTTTTATTCCTTTCTTTACCATAAAGTATTATGAAATTGTTTGAATTTGTTAACAAGTTAAGAGCAACTGAAGGAAAAGACGTTTCTGTTTCTAAAGAAGTAAAGAAAAAAGATTTGGGTGTATGTATTCCAATACACGCTTTACCAGAAAGTGAAAGAAAAAGAAAATTAAAAGATACAGATTCTTTAATGGATAAAATAAAAAACAATAAACCAATGGAAGATGACGAACTTGATTTTATTGGGACTTTAGAAAAAGAAAAACCGATTCAAGAAAAAAACTCTTTAGGCCTTGATGTTTTTGGAACAAAAAAACAAGAACAAATAAAAGAACCTGAACAAGAAAATGTTGAAAAAGAAATTATTGCTAAAAAAGAAGACAAACCAGTTTACCAAAGATCTTCTTCATTTGGTAATAAATTTAGAGTTACAGGGACTTATGATTTAGGTACAAGTATGATGATTTCAGGGAACGTAGAAAGTGGAGTAGTAAAAACAAAAATGGTGGCAAAACTTGACTCAAAAAAAGAACTTGCAATTTCTGAAATAAAAATTGGTTCAACAAAAGTAAATGGTTTAATGAAAGGCGAAGAAGGTTCTATTTTTGTAAAAACTAAAGGAAACCCAATAATAAAGTACGACGATTTAATTGAATTCAAATAAATTAATTTTAGTAATCTATTTTGAAAAAGCTCTTAAGAAAGGCTTTAATAACTTCTTTAACTCAATTTTTCTATTAGCAAAAAAGCACGGGTAGGGAAGCGGTCAAACCCGCCAGACTCAAGGCACTTTTTTGTCCAGAGGACAAAAACCTGCACTAAAAAGTGCGTGATATCTGGTCGCTTAGTGCGTTCAGCAGTTCAAACCTGCTCCCGTGCACTTATTTTTTAACAACTTACTTTGTGGTTATTTTATGAAAAAATACAAAAAGTCTTTGTTTATTTTTAGAAGAGATTTACGGATTGATGACAATACTGCTCTGATTGAAGCACTTAAACAAAGTGAAGAAGTACTGCCTTGTTTTATTTTTGATGAAAGACAAATTAGTCCTACTAATAACTATCGAAGTTTAAATGCATTACAATTTATGGTTGAATCTTTAGAAGATTTAGAATTACAATTAAAAAAGAAAAAAGGAAGATTGTATTACTTTTTCGGGGTTACTGAAAGTTTTTTAGAAAGATTTGTTGAAAAACAAAATATTGGTGCTATTTTTGTAAATAAAGATTATACTCCTTTTAGTAAAAAGAGAGATGAGAAAATAAAAGAAATTTGTGAAAAAAATAAAATTGATTTTAATGAATTTGAGGATGCTTTGTTAAATTCTCCTGAAAATACATTAAAAAAAGACAAAACTCCTTACACAATTTTTACTGCGTATTACAATAATGCAAAAAAAATTGAGATAAAAATGCCATTAAAAAATAATTATACAAATTATTCTAAAGAGGTATTCAAATTTGAGAACAAAACTTTATTAATAAATATAAAAAATTTGTTTAATGAAAAAATTGCTTTTCATGGAGGAACAAGTGAAGGTAAAAAGATTTTAAAAAAAATAAAAAGGTTTGATAATTATTATTTTATTAAAGATTTTCCAAAAGAATCAACAACTCTTCTTTCAGCTCATAACAAATTTGGAACAATTTCAATTAGAGAAGTTTATTGGAGTATTGTTGAACAACTTGGTCCTTATTCACCAATTTTAAGGCAGCTTTATTGGAGAGATTTTTTTACTAATGTAGCATATCATTATTCAAAAGTTTTTGGAAATAATTTTAATAAAAAATTTGATACAGTGGTGTGGATTAATGATTCAAAGAATTTTGAATTATGGAAAAATGCTTCAACAGGTTACCCAATAATTGATGCTGGAATGCAAGAATTAAACACAACTGGATTTATGCATAACAGAGTAAGAATGATTATTGCTAGTTTTTTAACAAAAGATTTACATATTGATTGGAGAGAGGGGGAAAAGTATTTTGCACAAAAATTAATTGATTATGATCCTAGCGTTAATAATGGAAATTGGCAATGGGTGGCTGGAACTGGTTGTGATGCTGCTCCATATTTTAGAATATTTAATCCTTGGATTCAACAAAAAAAGTTTGATAAAGACTGTGATTACATAAAAAAATGGATTCCTGAGTTAAAAGAAATTGAACCAAAAATAATTCACAATCCTTTTTTAGTTGAAAAGGTTTATATCAAACAAATAATTAATCATAAAGAAGAGATTAAGAAAACGAAAAAATATTATAAATTTAATTAGATTTTTTAAAGTATTTGGGTGAATGGTAAAATGGAGTGTAGAAAGGAAATTAATTTAAAAAATTGTAACTGTTCTTATCCTTGTGAAAGAAAAGGAGTTTGTTGTGAATGTGTTGCATATCATAGAAAAAGAAAAGAACTCCCCGCATGTTATTTTGATAAAGAAAAAGAAAAAAGTTATGACAGGAGTATTAAAAACTTTTTTAAAAAATAATTAAAATAAAAATATTAGAATAAAATTATTAAATAAAATTAGTCCTTTTTTAATTTTTTTTTACTAAAATTTGTCCCATTTTTTATGGAACAAAAGTTAGTTTGATTGTTAATCCTTGTTTTGCGCTTCCTTTGTAAAGTGTTCCACTTACTGGTTTTCTTCCTGAAGTAAAAACATTAAGGTTTCCCCACATATCTTCTCCACCAAATTTAAAATTTCCAGAAGCTCTAAGTAATTCAATGTTGTTTACTTCTATTCGTTTGTATTTATGTCCGTCCATACAATTTATTGTCCCTGTAGCTAAAAAACCAGAAACGTCTTCAAGTTTTGCTTCTCTCACTTTGTTTTGTTGCATTCCAAGTTTTATACAAGTCATTACGTCATCCCCTTCATCAAGTATGAGTGTTAGAGTTTTTCTTGGAATTTTTTCTTTAATTAACATTGAATCCATTTTTGTAGGCATAATATCACCAATGGTTTTTAAGTAAAAAACCATTCAATTGATTAAGTCTTTTAGGTTTAAAATACTATTTAGTTAACTTTTTTTCTTTTTTTGTTTTGTAGAGTACGTGTTTTTTGTTAGTTCTTTAGCAAATTTTTCAATTATTCCAGTTTTTTTCTTTATTTCTTTTTCAGCAATTTTTTCCATTCCTGAATTAATTACTACTAAAAGTATATCATTTTCTTTTATTTTTGTATCTTTGTCAAAATAGTATTTTCCGTCATAATTTGCTATTGTTGTATAGTGTGTTCCTTTTGCGTCACCCATTTCTTTTCCTATTAGTTCTGTTTCATTTGCTTCTACTTCAATCATATCAAAATCTCCCTCTTGCATATTAACTATGGCACTTACTTGGGGTCTGCTTATCATTAGTTCAATTGCTTGTGCAGCAAACTCTTCAGCTCTAAGTGGTATAAATCCAAGTTTTTTTAGGATTAATTCACTTTCTTCATTTTCTATGCTTACATAGATTTTTTTTGCACCAGCATTTTTTGCATAAATTGCTGATAATACATTTTCTTTTTCAAGATCTGTTGCTGAAATAAACACGTCACATTTTTCAAGTTCTAGTTCATCCAAGTGATCAGGGTTTGTTGGATCAGCGTTAATTACGCTAATATTTAGTTCAGAAGTAAGTCTCATTGCTTCTTCTTTCTTTTTTACTACTAGAATAATTTTCGCTTCATCTTTTTTTAAAAAAAGTTTTGTTAATTCCACTGCTAGTATTGAATGTCCTACTATTACGATTTTCATTTTTCTCACCTTTAAAAAATAATTTATTTTAATAATTTTTTTGGTTAATAATTTTTTTTTATCTGATTTTTGCTCCGATTCCAGTACTCTTTATTAGTACGAGGAATGGAATTATTTCCATTCTTCCAACAATCATATGTAAGGTCAAAAGTATTTTAAGCAGTGGGTTTAGTGTTAAAATTATTTCCTGATTTATTGTTAAAAGTCCGTTATTTCCTTGTACTGAAGTAATAGTAAATATTGAATCAATTAATCCAAATCCTGCATACATAAAAATTATGCTTCCAACAATTATAAAAACAATATAAAGCGAGATGTAAGATAATGCTTTTAGTGCTTTATCTTCAGGGACAATTTTTCCTCCAAGAATAATTGGGGTTACTGCTTTTTGAGGTAAAAATGCTCTATGAATTTCTCTTCTAATTACTTGATACAAAATAAGTATTCTCCACAATTTAAGTGCTCCAGTTGTTGATCCGTATGAGGCTCCAAATATCATTAAAATTATTAGAATAAATATTGTTAGTGCGGGAAGTGAGGCAAGGTCGAGTCCATAAATTGTTCCAGCACTTGTTAGAGCAGAAATGACATAAAAGAATGATTCAAAATATTTATTTCCATTAGAAAAATATGTGTTAATAAAAATTAGAATTGAAGCAATTATTGTTATCATAAAAAAGAATTTTATTTCTGGATTTTTTAAAAATTTTCTAACTTTTCCAGTAAGTAAAGAGTAGTGGGATTCAAAACTCATTCCTCCAAGGGTTGTTAGTATTATGGTTATTGTTGCTGCCCAAAAACTAAAATTGCCTATTCCATTATTTTTTGTAGAAAATCCTCCAGTAGCGATTGATGTGAATGAATGAACTATTGCATCAAGCAAATTCATTCCTGAGAGGAGATATAATATTATTCCAATAAATGTGTAAAGAAAGTATATTGCTACAATCATTCTTGCCATTTTTTTTATGTTTGGAAAAAAATCTTCATTTCTCCCTTCTGCTGAAAATAAATTTGTTGCAGTTTCTGGTCGTTCGTAAATTAAAAGTGCCATTACTACAATTCCAAATCCTCCAAGCCATTGTATTAGTCCTCTCCAAAACAAAATTGAAGCGGGAAGAATTTCAAGATTTGGTATTGTGGTTATCCCTGTTCCGGTCCACCCCGATATGCTTTCAAAAAAAGCATCTATTGGGTTTAGTCCTAAAAATAAAAAAGGGATTGCTGATATTGCTCCAAACAAAAACCAACCCAATGCTATTGAGATAATTGCGTGTTTCATTAAGGTTCTTCTAGGTTTGATTAATTTTTTAGCAAAAATTCCAATTATAATTGTTATTACTGATATTATCAAAAATATTTGAAAAAATTGTGGTTCGTTAGAATAATGCGCTACTATTGCAGGGATTAGTAAAACAATTCCAAGCAACATCATCATGTTAGCCAAAGTTTGAATTATTACTAAAATATCATTTTTATCAAGTTCAAACAATTAAATCACTTTTTTTATTTATCTATAAAAAAGAAAGGTAGTTTTGATTTTATTAATCCTTTGTTAAGGTCTGTGTAAAAATTGTTTCTTTAGTAGTGGTGATTTTATGGACGCTTTTTTTAGTTTTTCTGGGTTTTTTCTAAGGATTTGTCTTTTTTGTAGAATATATTTTGATTCAAAAAACCCACTTGATTTAAGTTTTTCTATAATTTCTTTTTGTTTTGGAAATTCTTTCATTATTCCTTTTAGAGCTTCCTCTCGTGTTAGTGGTCTTTTTAATCTAGGATTAATTCTGTTTGTTGCTGCTTCAAAATGATCAGCTATTGCAAGTAGACGTGATAAACGAAGAGCACTTTTTCTATCACTTAAAGACAAATTTGGATTTAGTTTTGGTGGAGCGGATTTATTTTTTCTTTTTTGAAACCTATGATGCATTAGAGAGATTTCCGCAGAAAATGGGTGAATTGATTTTAAAATTTCATAAGAATAAATCACGTGTTGGTCAAGAACCTTATAATTAGGGGTTTTTGTTTTTGCATTTAGAATTGTTTTTGTTATTCTTATTTTACCAATATCATGTAAGCACCCTGCAAAAAGTAATGGTTTTGGATCAAGGTTAAGGGTTCTTGCAATTTTTGCAGAAAGTAAAGCGACTTGTATAGAATGAGTGTATGTTTCTAGATGGTGTTTTTTTAGTTGTCTTAAAAGAGAAATAATTGATTCTTGGTGTTCTTTGTTTATGTTAGCATTATTAAATTCAGAAAGTAATTCAAGTTCTATTGAGTTTATTGGCATACTTATCAATATAATATTCTAGTTTGGGCCTTAATTATTGTTTGGTTTAAAGATTATGCACAATTTTATAAACCCTTTTTGACCAAATTTTATTATAGTTAAAGAACAATAAGTGAAAATTATGCACCGAACAAACACTTGTGGAGAACTAAATTCTAGTTTTGTTGATAAAGAAATAACTTTGATTGGTTGGGTTGATACTGTTAGAGATCATGGAAATGTTACTTTTGTTGATTTAAGAGACAGATATGGTTTGACTCAAGTAGTAATTGATCACAAAAAAAGTGAATTACTTGCGACCACTGCTAAAAAAATCAGAAAAGAATTTGTAATAAAAATTGTTGGAAAAGTAAAAAGTAGACCCGTTGGAACTGAAAAAAAAGATTTAGTTACTGGAAGTATTGAAGTTGATTCAAATAGTGTTGAAATTATTACAGAGGCTCTTCCAATTCCAATTGATTTAACTGGAAGAACAGAAACTAATGAAGACATGATGCTAAAATACAGATACTTGGCACTAAGAATGCCAGAACTACAAAGAAATATTATAATTAGACACAAGGTTGTAAAACTTGTTAGAGATTATTTGGATGAAAATGGTTTTATTGAAATAGAAACTCCAGTTCTTGCAAAAAGTACTCCTGAAGGGGCTAGAGATTATTTAGTTCCAAGTAGAGTAAACCCTGGAAAGTTTTTTGCTTTACCACAAAGTCCACAATTATTTAAACAATTACTAATGATTGGTGGATTTGACAAGTATTTTCAAATTGCTAAATGTTTTAGAGATGAAGATTTGCGTGCGGATAGACAACCAGAGTTTACACAAATTGATATGGAAATGAGTTTTTTAGAACAAAAAGATTTAATGTTACTTAATGAAGGATTAATGAAAAGAATTTGGAAAGAATTTTTAGGAGTAGATTTAGTAACTCCTTTCCCTGTAATGGACTTTGATGAAGCAATACAAAAATATGGAGTAGATAGACCTGATACAAGATTTGAAATGCTTTTAATTGATTTAACAGAAGAAATGGGAAAAAGTGAATTCAACGCATTCAATACTGTTGTAGCAAATAAAGGAATAATTAAAGCAATAAATGTTAAGGGAAAAGCGGACTTTAGTAGAAAAGAGATTAGTGAGTTAGAAGATTTTGTAAAAATATATAAAGCAAATGGGTTAGCTAACTTGAAAATGGTTGGCGGAAAACTTGAAGGAACTATAGTAAAGTTTTTTACTGAGGAACAATTAAAAAAAGTAATACAAAAAACAAATGCAGAAGAAGGAGATTTAATTTTAATTTGTGCAGGAAAGCCTCGTGTTGTTAATGATGGAATTGGTTACTTAAGAGTTCATTTAGGAAAAAAATTAGGGTTAGTAAAACCAAATCAGTGGAACTTTTTATGGGTAAATGATTTCCCAATGTTTGAATGGGATGAAACAGAAGGAAAAGTAACTGCAACACATCATCCATTTACCTCTCCAAAAACAGAACACATTTCATTACTTGAAACAGAACCACTAAAAATGAAAGCAAATGCTTATGATTTAATTTTAAATGGAATAGAACTTGGGGGGGGAAGTATTAGAATACACGACCCCAAATTTCAATCAAGAGTGTTTAAAACAATTGGGCTTAGTGAAGAGGAAGCAAAACAAAAGTTTGGTTTCTTCCTTGAAGCATTCAATTATGGAGCTCCAATACACGGTGGACTAGCATTTGGACTTGACAGAATGATAATGTTAATTACTGGCGCTGAGAGTCTAAGAGAAGTTATAGCATTTCCGAAAAACAAAGCTGCTGCTTCATTAATGGATGACTCTCCAAGTGATGTGAGTGACAAACAACTAAAAGAACTACACATAAATTTGGACATTCTTAAAGAAGAACCAAAAGAAAAAAAATAATTTAATCTTTTTATTATTGTAATTATTTTTTAATTAAAACTTTTTTAAATTTCAATTAAGGTATATTCTTTTTTTCCTAAACCAATTTTTTCTGCATAATCAAGAACATGATCTCCAGAAAATATTTTTTTCCCTTCTTGTTTTCTAACTAAATCGAGGCATGCTTTATCTAGTGCAACAGGGTCAGTACTAGCAAGCACTCCAATATCTTTCGCGATAGGAGTCATTTTTTTTCCAAAACAATCACATTCTTTTGTTAAATTAAAAACAAAATTAACATAAACAACTTTTTTTCCTTTTTGTGCAGCAAAAGCATATTCTGCAAGTTTTTCTAAAAAAGTATTGGGTAGTGTTGAAACCCAATTAGCATCTACTGCTCCATAGGGGCAAACAGCAATGCAGGTTGCACAACCAATACATTTTTTGTTATCAATATGTGGAACAAGAGTGTCAATAACTAAAGCATCAACTGGACAATTTTTTACACAAGTGTGACATTTTTTACATTTTATTGGGTTAATTATTGGTTTTGATTTACTGTGCATGGCAAGTTTTCCTCCACGAGAAGCACAGCCCATGGATAATTGTTTTATTGCTCCTCCAAATCCAGCAATAGGATGACCCTTAAAGTGAGCAAAAACAATTAATTGATTAGAATCCGCAATAACTTTTCCAATTTTGCAACTTTTGAAATGTTTTGGGTTTGCTTCACTAATGTTTATTTCAGAATAATTTTCTCCTCTCTCTCCATCAGCAATTTTTACTGGGATTTGAGTAAAACCATGTTCTTTTGCAAGTTTTAGATGAGTTTCACTAATTGTTCGTTCTCCTTTGTATAGTACATTTGTGTCAGTAAAAAAAGGATTTACTTTTTTTGATTTTAAATAATTAATTATTTCTTCAAAATTATTTGGTTCAATAAATGTTTCGTTCCCTTTTTCTCCAAAATGAACTTTTATTGGAATTTCTTTTTCTAAAATAATTTTTTCATCTTCAATAACTTTTTGAAATAGTTTTTTTGCAGAATGAGAGATGTTTCTTGTTTCTGCATAAGTAAATATTTTTGAAAAATAAACCTTGTTCATGAAATCAACTTTGAACTTTATTTTTATTAATATTAAATTAATTAATCTTTAATTTACTAATAGTAAATTTTTTTTAAAAATTGTTTATTTTAATTTTTCTTCAATTTCTTGTAGTTCTTTTTCAATTAAATTTAATTCGTTTTTTACATTTTCTGCTCTTTCTTTTGATTTGTGGTTTTTTATTAATGCTTGTTTTATTTCTAAAATATCAAGTTGTATTTTTTTAATTTCTTTTTCAGTTCTTTTATCAATTAAATAATCGTGATCCACTTTTTGATTCTCAATTTCGTTCATTCTTTTTTCACTCATTAAAATAATTGATGTGTGTAGTGCTGCAAGAGTGGACAGAGTTAAATTTAAAATAATAAATGGGTAAGGGTCCCATTTTCCAAAAATAATCATGACACTATTTGCAGTTATCCAAATGAGTATATACAAAACAACAAGTCCTACAAACCACCAAGAACCAATCCACTTTGTTAAAAAATCAGCTGCCTTTTGACCCAATTTTAAGTTCTTTTGTCTAAATCTTGTGTGAGTTTTTATTTTTGAGTGGATATGTGATGCAATGTTGTCTTTTTCCATAGATAAGGTATGTGTTTTTGGGTTTATATATTTTTCATTTTGATTAAATAATGCTTTGTTTAATTGGATGAGTTTTGTAGTATAAATAACTTATAACAAACATGATTGCGGTTGTTAATGGATAACTTAACCAAACTCCAAACAAACTCAAATTAAAAATAAAAATTAAAATTAATGCAAGTATTATTTGTATAATAATATTTGCGAAAGAAAGTAGCATAGCTATTTTTGTTTTTCCTGCACCTCGGTAAGCAGAAATGATTACAAAATTTGCTCCAAAAAAACCGAATAGTAAAACAAACATTGTAATAAATAAAACGGATTCATTTACAACAATTAAATCACTTTCAATAAAAAATGAAGCCAATTGTCTTGAAAATAATAAAATTATTACTTCAAGTATTGTTAAAAATACAAAAGAGAACAACATTCCTTTTTTTATAATCTCATTTACTTTATCAATTTTTTTTGCACCAAGAGTTTGTCCAATTAGAGTTAATACTGCAAGAGAAATTCCAAAAGAAGGAATCATTGCTAAACTTGTTACTCGCATGCCTATTCCATATGCTGCAATTGCGCTAGTACCAAACCACGCAATAATAAATGTTAATAAAAAAAATCCAATTGATCGGGACATGAATTCTAGAGTAGTTGGAAAACCAAGTTTTATCATTTTTATAAAAACTTTTTTATCAGGAACTAAATCTTTTTTCTTAATATCAAGAACAGTTTTGTGTTTTTTTAACCAAATTAAAGCGATAAGTAAAGATACTCCTTGCATTAATATTGTAGCGATAGCTGAACCAGCCACTCCATAAGCAGGTATTCCAAATCCTCCAAAAATAAATATTGGATCAAAAATAAAGTTTAATATTAATCCAATTAACGCAATTAATAGGGGTAATTTTACTTGCCCAAGAGCTCTTAGGGTACTTGAAAATCCTTGATAAACATAACCAAAAATTATTCCTAAAAAAATAATTTGAGTGTATTGTGTTGCAAAAATTGCTACTTGAGTTTCTGCACCAAATAAACTAATTAAATTTTCTGAAAATAAAAAACCAAATATCCCTGTTATTGCTCCAAGAATTGCTAAGAGTGAAAAGGTTTGTGCTGCTGAATAATCAATCTTGTTATGTTCTTTTTTTCCGAAGTATTGTGCAACAAGAATTGATCCAGCACTACTTGTACCCATCATTATTGCGTTAACAACAAAAAGTATTGGAAAACTTAAAGAAATTCCTGCAACTGCTTCTGTTCCAAGTTTTGCAACCCAAAACATATCCACTACTTGATAAAGAGTAAAAATAACATTAATTAAAATTAATGGAACTGAAAGAGTAATTAGTGCATTAAACACTGGTACTTGGGTTAAATCTTTTTTTGAAAACATACTTATCAATACCAGAAAATTATAGATAAATTATTATAGGTTGTTTTTGGTTAAATTAAATTTAATTAAAATTAATTATGTAATTTTTTGTAATTTAAATAGGAATAAACAACAGAAATTATTGCTGAAGTGATTATTGGTAATAAAATTAAGAGTATTGCTTGTTCTGGAAAAAATATTGCTGCAAAACAAAGTAACCCGCTTATAATGAATAATTTTCCTGAAAATTTGTGTGTCTTAATCCATACTTTTTCATCGTTTAGTGTCCAAGGGGTTCTTATTCCAATAAAATAATTTCTCTTAATGTCTTTAATCAACCAACCAATACTAAGAAATAACCCTCCAAATGCAGGAGCTATTGCTTGACTGAAATTAAAATTGTTTCCAAGGTTCCAAAAAATAGTTAACCCTTGTAAATAAATCATAAATATTATAAAAATTGAAACAAAAACTAAATAATTTCCCCAAATACTTTCAATATTTTTTTTAAGGGGATCAAGTTTTGGTAAAAATACTAAAACCATGGTCACAATAAGAATTAATCCTGGTAAAAAATATAATCCAAAACCTTTTTGTGCAAATCCATCGGCTTCTCCATTAAAGCCCCAGTGTGTTGCTATTTTTTCTGGTAAAAAAGGATCAAAGTAAAAACTGATTACAAAAGAAAAAATAATTAATATTATTATTATGAAATAGGTTAAGTTTTTTTTGGAGAAAGTGTTTTCTAAAAAATTATTTTTTATTTCTTTTTTTATTTCTTTTTTCACCAAATCACCAAGAGTGTTTATTTCTTCATATACTTTTCTTTTTTTACATTATTTAATCTTTCTATTGAGTAACGCAGCATTGTTCTTGGCATTTTTTTGTAATTTTGGTCCAAAAAAGTGCAAAGTTCTTTTTCGTTTGCTCGTTTTCCAAGTTCTCTAAGCATCCACCCAACAGCTTTTTGGATTAAATCTTCCTTATCATTAAGAAGTATTTTTGCAATTTTTGTTGTGTGTTTTGTTTCTTTTCTTTTAATGAAAGCAAAAGTTGCAAGAATTGCTGCTCGTTTTTCCCATAATAGTTTTGATTTTGCAAGATCATAAAGGATCTTTGCATTTTTATCACTTTCAAACAAATATTCTCCTAAAATATTAGGGGTGCTTAAATCAATCAAATCCCAATTATTAATATTACCTTTTTTTAGGTTTTTTAAATAAAAATTGTAAATTTCTTTTTGTTCTATTTTGTTTTCTTCTTTTTTTGCGACTTCAAATTTTTTTATTAAAATAAACAAAGCGCACATTCGGTATTCATGAATTTGTTTATCTAAAAGTTTTTGTAATTCTTCTAAATTAAGATCATATTTCTTTGCAACACTTCTTTGTATGGGGACTTTTATTCCTAAAAAAATATCTCCTTCTCCATATTCGCCCTTTTTGGTTTTAAAAAAGCTTTGAAGAATTTTTGCTTGAGTTGAATTAGCTAAAGAATTAAGTTCATTTGAGAGTTCATTTGAATCCATAATCAAATTGAATGGTTAAGTTATTATAAATGATTTTATACAGTTTATTTATGGGTATAAGATTAGTTATTGCGATTATTGCGATTATTCAAATCATAATAAGTTTTATTCCTGCTTTCATTTATTCATTTTCGGCTCAAAATAATTTCGCGGTAGAAAGTGCGGTTATTACAATTGTTATGGCGATTTTTTCTTTTATATTTTTTATAATATTGCTCAGCTTGGTTTCAATTGATTCTTTAAAAAATAAAGGTAATTTTATTTTGGGATTTTTATTAGTTCTTTTTCTTTCAGGTTTTGGAGCAATAATTTATTTAGTGCTGTCTGGAAGGTATGTTATAAGTAACGCAAAAAAAGTTTCGGATCCAGAAGTTAAATTTAATGGTGTTGTTATGAACATGCTTAATTCAGATTCTTTTTCAAAAGTTTCTGAACAAGATAAAAAACTAATTTTAAACATGGAAAGAACTTCTAGTAAAGATTTGTCAAAAGACGAAAGATTTACAAAAAAAGAAGATGACGATAATGTTGTTTATTATAAAAATGGAAAACCAGTGTGCAGGAGAGAATTTAAAAAAAACTAATACTTTTTTTATTTAACTAATTTTTATTAAATATTTCTTTTATTTTTTCTTTTGCTTCAGTTATTTGTTCTTGAGTTAGTTTTAATCCTTGAGGAGTATTTTCTGGAGCTGAATTTATTGAATAAATTCTCTCTTCTTTTTGTTCTTGTGCCAACATTCCTTTTGGTGTTGGCGGGTTTACCCCAATTGCTTTTTTTACGTCTTCAGGAAATTTTCCAGGATCAGCAGTTTCATAAATTATGGATAACTTGTCATGTTTTTTATTATTAAATTCTTCAAGTGATTTCCAACCGACAGATCCGTGGGGATCTAAAATTATTTTGTACTTTTCATAAACTTCTTTTATTGATTTGTAATGTTCTTCATTATTCACACTAATTGAGTAAATATCTTTTTTCATTTCTTCTAAATTTGGCATTTTATCAATTACTCCAAGTCTAGTTACTTTCAATGTTTTTTCGTCTCTCTCATCAAACATGTGTCCTTCATAAAAATCAATTAATCTTGCTAAATTACTTGGATGCGAAACTATCATTGCTGAAGAGGGAGAACTTTTTGAAGGAAGAACAACATACTTTCCTGTACTCAAAAATGTTGGAAATTCAGTATTTTCATTTACTCCACAAATTATTTTTTCTACAGGAAGTCCCATTTCTTTTGCTAAGATTGTTCCCATCATGTCCCCAAAGTTTCCAGAAGGGATAATCGCAATCATTTCTTCAAAATCATTTGCGGTTCTTGAGTAAGCAAAAAATGGATAAACTGATTGTGGTAAAAGTCTTCCTAAACTTATTGAATTCGCTGAAGTTAATTGTTCTTTATCTTTAAAAACATCGATTGCAAATTCTTTGTCAGATAATAATCTTTTTGCAAGTGATTGACAAATATCAAAGTCTCCATTAACTTCAAAAGCATAAACATTTTTTCCTAGTGTAGTCATTTGTCTTCTTTGTCCATTACTTACTGCGCCTTTAGGGTAAAAAACAATGTTATCTACATTTTCAAGCCCAAATAACGCATCAGCAACTGCTCCCCCAGTATCTCCACTTGTTGCAACAACAACAGTTCTTCTTATTTTCTTTTTTCCTAAAAAATAATTTAAAGTTCTTCCAAAAAACCTTGCCGCATAATCTTTGAAAGAATAAGTTGGTCCATTAGTTAACCACATAATGTAAGTTTTTCCTGTGACATTTTGTATTTTTGTTGGAATCTTTTCATCATTGTAAGCATCATTAAGCAAAGTTCGTAAATCCTTTTCTGGAATCTCATTTAACAAATATTGGTTTAATACTTCATAAGCGATTTCTGCGTAAGATTGATTTTTCATGTTCATTATTTTTTCTTTACTTAGTTTTGGAACATTTTTTTTATCAATCATGTATAATCCATAATCTGGAGCAAGTCCTTCAAGTAGTGCATCCTCGAAAGAAATTTTTAGATTTTTGTTGTTTGTACTATAGTAAGTGATATTGTTTGGTATTTGAATACTTTTAGAATTTTCTTTCATAATATATTTTTTATTAATTAGTTTTAAAAACTACTGTTTTTTGTTAAAATGAATTATTTTTATTTATTTGATTAAGTATTTTTTAATTATTAAAAATGCAAAGTAATTTAACTTGTCTGAATTAAATATATTTATGAACGATTTTTTAAAAATTAAATCATTTTTTAATGAAATTGCAGATAATTTGTTTGTTTATTCTAATAGAAAAAAATGCACTCTTATTATCCCTGCTTATAATGAAGAAAAAACTATAAAAAAGGTAATTACTTCTTCAATTAATTCGGTTTATGTTGATGAAGTTATTGTTGTTGATGATGGATCTTCTGATAAAACATTTGAAATTGCTTCAAAAACAGGGGTAATTGTAATTAGAAATGAGAAAAATCGCGGAAAAGGAGTGTCAATAAAAGAGGGGATTAAAAAAGCACAAAATGAAGTTATTTGTATAATTGATGCTGATTTACCTGAGTGGACTCCTAGTAAAATAAATTTAATAATAAAACCCGTTGCTATTAGTGAAGTTGATTTTGTTAAAACTAGTTTTACTCGTTCAAGTGGAAGAGTTACAACGCTTACAGCAAAACCCTTGTTGAAACTATTTTTTCCAAATATTAATTTTGAACAACCATTAAGTGGTCAATTTTGCACGACCAAAGAATTTTTATCAAAAATAAAAATTGAAAATCGTTATGGAATTGATTTAGGTGTTTTAATTGATGCTTCAAATAATGGATTAAAAATAAAAGAAGTTTATATTGGTGAAATAACAAATAAAAGTAAGAATCTTTCAGATTTGTCTCCTATGGCTAATGATGTTGCAAATATTATCGCAAAAAAAGCAAAACTTTTTCCACAAAAACACCCTTTAATAGTTATTTGTTTAGAAAAAAGTTTGAAAGATAAAAAAAACCTAAAATTATTTATTAAAACAATGAACTTTTTGAAAAATAAGGGGCATGAAATAGTTTTAGTAAGTTCGCGTCCAAAGCAGCAAGTTTTCGATTTAATGAACGAAAAAGCAATAGATGTATTATTTGTTGAGAAAAATAAAGTTAAAAATGAAACAATACAATTGTTAGATCTTTTATGTCAGAGTTATAAAATAAAATTAAAAAAAGTTTTATTTGTTGCTGAACCAAGTAGTTGTCTTAGTGCTTTTAGAAAAGTTGGTTTAAAAGTTTCTACAAAAAATAGTTGTAAATTAATAAAGAAAAAATCTGATATCCAAATTTCTTCTTGGCCAGAGTTATTGCTAATTGCAGAGTAAAAGTAATTCTTTTCCAGTTTTTAGAGAGAGATATTAGTTACACTTTTCTAAGATAATTATTTCATCATGATTTTGTTTTGGAGTCAGATGAAATTTTTGTTTAGTTAGTAATCCTAATATCATTTTATTAGTTCCTTCGTGTGCAATGATTGCTATTTTATTTCCTTTTAGATTTTTGATAAATGATTCCACTCTTTGTTTTAGTTGAATTATTGATTCTCCATTAGGGTATTTGGAAAGCTTTTTTGTTTGAATAAAATGTTTGGGTAACTGGGTTTTTATTTGGTCATGAGTCTTTCCTGAAAAATCTCCAGTATTCATTTCTTTTAATTTTTCACAAAAAATAATTTTTTTATTAGGAAAAACTATTTTTGCTGTTTGTTTTGCTCTTTTTAGTGGAGAACAATAAATGGTGTTAATTTCTTTTGTTTTAAAAAATTCTTTCAAATTTTTTGCTTGATTTACTCCATTTTTTGTTAATGGTAAATTAATTTGTCCAATATATTTTTTCTCTAAGTTAAATTGAGTCTCTCCATGTCGTAGTAGGTATATTTCTTGATTATTTATTGACAAATCTTTAATTTTATTTATTTTACTTTTTTTTATTGAAGATACTTTTTTTGAAAACATTTTTGATACTCTAACAAAAGAAGAACTTGTTATTCTATCAAGTCTGTCATATTTTTTTCCATAATCCATTATGCAATCAATTATTTTTTCCATACTCGGTTGATATCCTTTTGGTTTAAGAACTATTTTTCCAAAATCCACATAACTAACTTTTGGCTTGTCTTTAAGTAAAGCTAATTCAATATTCATTCCTGCTTCTAAATCAAAACCATTCTTTAGGTTTATTTTTTTTAAAACAGCTTTGCTAAACGCTCTTTCTCCTGATAAATACCCTTTTTTTATTAATTCATGTGTTTCTGGGAATAACAAATCCATTAAAGGTTTGTAGGCAATATTAGTAAAAGATTGAAAGTACCCCGAATTATAAGTTCCTATAACAACATTTGCTTTTTTTGAGGAAACTAAATCAATCATTTTAGTTATTTTATTAAAATCAAGTTTTATTATATCTGCATCAACAAAAATAATTATTTCTCCTGTTGCTTTTTTTAATCCAGTTTTTATTGCTGCGCCTTTTCCTTTGTTTTTTTTATGTTTTAAGACCACAACTCCTGTTTTTTTGGCATTAAAGTAGGTATTGTCTGTGCTGCCATCGTCAACAACAATGATTTCTTGTATTTTTTTTAAATTTTTAATATTGTTAATTACACTAATTATTGTTGACTCTTCATTATACGCTGGAATGATGCAAGTAGTTTTCATATTGATTAAATAAATCTTAATCTTTATAAGATAATAGTAATTTTTTATTTTATAATAATTGATTCGCCGTCTTTGATGGTTTTATATTTTATTTTGTTTTTTTCATAGTATTCAATTAGATCGTTCATTGCGCTTTGTGAAGGATTTTCTTTATCATGGTGAGGAACTATTTGATAATCAATTAATTCTAATCCTTCCCAAACAGTATATTGTAACATCAAGTATGGTTTTAGGGTAAGGTCTTCTACTAATTCAATTCCTTTTAGGGTTGGTCCAATAATTGTTACTCCTGCTCCATACCCTCCGTAAACAATACTAATTTTTTCTTTTAAAAATTTTTTTAAAATATTATCAAGCCCTGAGAGTTTCATTGCTTGTCTTAAAACAAACTCGTTTCCACCCCTAACCCAAATTAATCCGAACGATTTAATTTTTTCCTCAAGTTCGCTCTCTTTGTTGAAGTATTTTCTCAACTCTATTTTTTCTACTTCAAAATCAAGTCTTCTTAAATCTCCCATGTCTTTTTCTTCCATGTATTTTCTTTTATCAAGGTCTCCAGTAAAATCTAAAGCATTAGCGATGTATGCAACGCTCTTATTCTTTCCAACAAGTTTTTGCAACTTTTTTGAATCATTTCCAACCTTAAGTGAGGATAAGTAAAATTTCATACAAAGGTTTTGCAAGGAAGTTAATTTAAAGAAATTGTTATTTTGTTATTTTTTTTGAACTTTTTTTAAGGTTAGTTAATTTCCTAATGATTACAAAGGGTATTTATAATAAAGGTCTTTAATTATTAATAGGTGATTTAATGAAAATAATTAGTTTAGGTTTAGCAATTGTGCTAATGGTTGTTTTGTTATTTAGTGGTTGTACAAGCACTCCTCTTGATAATAATGCAATTGACACAAATTTGCCTAATGATTCAAATGGTTTGATTGGTGGACAAAAAGATGATTATGGCTGTTTAGGTCCTGCAGGATTTTCTTATGACGAAAATGTTGGGGCTTGTGTAAGAGCTTGGGAATTAAATGAATCAACAAAAAATGCAGCAAAGATAGCAGTTGATTTTGTTGGAAAAGAATATGGATTAACTTTAGTGGAAGTAATTACACTAAAATGCCCTGGTTGCTTTGAAGTATATTTATCAAGCGCAAAGTTTGAACAATACTCTATTGCAATAACAGATTGGGTTCCTTCTTTTATGGAAGAAGAAGTAGAAGGACCAGAATTGTATGTTGAATATAATTCTGATGCAAACGAACTAGCTTACTCAATAACTTTAATGGCTCCAAGATCATGCGATTCATTTGAAGTGGTTGATGAGAGGATTCTTGAAAGTTATCCTGTTCAAATAATTATTGATGTTAACCTTGTTGAATCAGAAATGGTTTGTGCAACAGTAATGACACCAGTATTAATTGATGGAACAATTTCTTTGCAAGAAATGCCAGCCTCAGTTTCAGTTGTAACCGATGGAAATACAATTGTTTCAACAACAGAAATAATTGATTTAAGTATTTGGGATATTGAAGAGGCAGAGGAAACATTTTGTACACCTGAACAAAAAGAAGCAACAATGTGCACAATGGAATACATGCCAGTTTGCGGAGATGATTGGGTAACTTACGGAAACAAATGTGTTGCATGCGCAACAGAAGAAGTTACTTCATACATTCCTGGAGAATGTTAAAACAATTTTTTGATGATGGTCCTTTTAGGGGACCATTATTTCTTTTTTTTTAAAATAAAAAATATTCAAATCTTTTTAATTAATTTGATTGCCAGTTTAAAGTTGGATAATTGTCATTAGTATATTTCCAAATATTTGTAAAATCCCAATTTGTAAAAGTGCTTTTTGTTTTCATTTCAATAGTTGTTTTTGGGGTTCCAATTCCAATTAAAGTTTTTGTTTTTCCAGATGTATTAACATCCCAATAAGAATTAATATCGCCTGGGTTAGTTCCAAATTTAAATCCTGCAATTCCTTCTCCATTGTTAGTTATAATTCCTGCAAAATAAGAATAATAAATTTTAGTTCCTTCAAGAACTCCTACTAATCCACCAACATTATTATCTCCTTGAATAATTCCAGTGGAGTAAGAATTATACATGTAACAATTGTATTCGTGCCCGGTTAAACCGCCTACTGAATAGTTTCCATTCACGTTTCCAGAAAAATAAACTCTATTAATATGACCTCCATTAGTATGCCCGACAATTCCTCCAATTTGATTTCCATCTCCAACATTTGCTACTGAAGAAGAATCATTAATATCCCCTTGTGTTGAATCCCCAATTATTCCGCCTACTGAATATTTCCCATTAATGGTTCCTGAAGTGTGTGAATTTAAACTATTATAATATCTGCCAAATCCGATTAATCCTCCAACAAAATTATTTCCTTTAATATTTACATTTTTTAGTGTAATATCTTTTATTTTTTTACGATTTGAAGAAATAGAATTAGCATCTCCGAATAATCCAACATAATTTTCAGTAGGTCGATTTATTGTTAGATTTTTTATTTCAAAATTATTCCCATTAAAATTTCCTTTGAATGGTGTTGAAAAAGTTCCAATAGGTTTGAATCCGCTTCCGTTATTCCATTCTTTTGTGCTTGTACAATCAATATCATTTCCTAGTGAATAATTTCCTAACAAATTTTCGTCCATGTTTTGTAATTCTAAACAATTATTTATTGTGTAAGGGTCACTATCAAGAGTCATTGGTTCTTCTGGAGCATAAGAAGGAACAACAAGATTGAGATCTTCAGGAACAGTAATTGTTATTGGCGAATAAATTGGGACAATACAATTGCTCGCGTCAGTAATGTTTCCGGTATAATCAATAGATGCTACAGGCACCCAAGAATCTTCTTCTTTTTCAGCAGTAACATTATTACAATCAGTGCTAATAAATTGTAGAAGAGTGTCTGCTGGAAGTTCTTCAAAGAGTTCTCCAAGTTTGGTTGAAACTAAATTTGATTGAAACATTACTTCATTGCTTCCAGATTTGAGTCTTAAAATTAGTTTTGCTTTTCCCATAGAGTCATCAATAACTGTGCTAAGCCCACTATAAATTGAATTAATTTCTTCATCACTAGTTTGATCGCTACTGTTAGACAATATGCTTGTTAGTGCGACAACTACAACAGCAATAACAAGAATCGAGGCTCCAATAATTAGTAAATATTCAAGCGCACCCTGTGCATTCTTTTGAACCATTATAATAATTAAAGACACTTTTTAGTATAAATAAATACGTTTTTTGTAAAAGTAGGTTAAAACAAAGTATTTTATATTTTAGAATTAATTTTATTATTGATTGTTATGGTTAATTATTTATACGATTTTTCAAAAAAACCAATAAAAATTGTTGGAATTGCTAGTTCAAAAAGAAGTAAATATGAGTGTGCAAAAGAAGATCCGATTAGTAATGAATTATTAAAAATTGCTTTAGATGAAGCAAAGAAAGCGGGTGCAGAAGTTGAACTAATTAATCTTCATGATCTTAAAATCAATCCATGTAAAGAATGTTACTCTACTTGTCCTGCACAATGTAGATTTAATGAAGAAAACTTTATGTGTGATTGTTACAAAAGAACAACTGACATGATTTACTCTGACAAAAATGAATTGTTTGAGATAAAAAAAGCGTATGATGTTTTATCAAAAGAAGAATTTTTTAGGAATTATGAATCAAAAGAAAATTTTGTTCCAAAAGATGAAATGTATTTGGTGTATAAAGCATTAATGGAAGCAGATGGAATAATTTTTTCAACATTCACTAGTTTTTACTCTCGACCAGCTTTATTACAAATAATGCTTTCAAGGTTTTGTGCACTTGATGGAGGAGTGGAAGAACTTTGGGGGGATGGAAAAAATTTAAAAGCATCATATAAATATGCAAAAGAAAAAGGAATTTACAAACAAAGACTTTATGGAAAACACTTTGGAATAATTAATGTAAGTAAAGAAGGAGATTCTGTCAGCCCTGATTTATTAAAAATGGGAGTAATGCTTGGAATGAAAAACGTTCCACTAGGAATTGGTTATGGACTATCTTGGTATGATGATGAGACTCATAAATCTGACAAAACAAAGGTTCTCAATAGTAAATATACTCTAAGATTAACAAAGGAACTAGGAAAAAATATTGTTCAAGAAATAAAAAATTCTCCAAGAAAATACGGAAAAATTTCTGACCTTGTTTAAAAAAAGTTTTTTTAAATGACGCCTTGGGAAAGACTTGAACTTTCGACCTTCCGGTTAACAGCCGGGCGCTCTACCTACAGCCCCAAAGAAAATCAATTTTCATTGACTTATCTCTGTCTGAGCTACCAAGGCATCATCATTTTTTGGTATTCACGCTCGAGTTAGTTAATGCAAATTTTTTGCAATCACTAAGCTCTTCAAGGTAAATAATGTTTTTAGAAATAAGTTTATAAAAGCTCCTAAGTGCTTTTGGGATTGGATTAATTTTTTAATTAACTTAATTTTTTCTTTTACGATTTCTATAAATACTTCTTTAGCGAGTAATTAATTATGCCTAATTTAGGAAAAATTAAAGAAGTTGGAAGAGCAAGGGTGTTGTTCAAAAAGCCTGCTCCGTTTTTTCCACGTGCGCGAATAATTAGTAGGGCGTTTAGAAATTTCGAAACCCAAGAAGCACACACATTTATTGTTCGTTATGGGGGAAAAAGAAGATTTCTTCGAGTACAAAAAAGAAGTCCAACAAAAGAAAATGCTGCAAAAGAATATGTTTGGATGAAAATATTTAACATTTTGTATCCATCAGTGTCAGTTAAACCAGTCGGGATTACACTTGTAAAAGGAAAAAATAATGCGGGTGGTTCTACAAGTTATGGAGTTGTTTCAGAAATTGTTAGAGGGCTTAGCCCTGCTTATAAAAAGCACCAAAAATCATTCTATGATTATTATGATTTACCTGACATGGGTATGACTACTGAGGGAGAACTATCTCATACAGATTTTGTTAATAAAGTAAAAAATGGTTTGGCTAAAAAGATTTATGAAGAAAGTGGGATAAAAGTGCAAACTCATGAAGTAAATGTTGGGGACAAAAAAGGAGTTCCTGTGTTTTTTGAAACTGCTCTTGACCTAACAAAGTATAATAAATTTAGACACTTTATCTTATCTCAAGAACCAAAAAAAGCAGAACAAATAATTGAATTACTTGAAGTTATAAGAAAAGCTAAAACTGACTAGAATTTTGAACAAAAAAGATTAAAAAGTTGTTAATTCTAAGGTATTTATGAAAATCAAATTAATTACAACTGGCGGAACTATTGATTGTGAAAACATTGATGAAAACAATAAGTACTCTTTTGATGAGTCTTATGTTCCTAAAATGTTAAAACAAAGCAAATGCACTCTTGATATTGAAATTAAGTTTCTAATGTCGAAGGATTCACTTTTAATGAATGAAGAAGATCGAGAAAAAATACTTGATGAGTGCAAAAAATCTAAAGAAGATAAAATAATTATTACTCACGGTACTGACACGATGGTAGAAACAGCCAAGGTTTTAGGAAAAAACATTAAAAACAAAACAATTGTACTATTGGGTGCAATGATTCCTTATAATCAAAAAGATTCTGATTCCTTATTTAATTTAGGTTTAGCTGTCTCTGCGGTTCAAACACTACCTTATGGGGTTTACATAACAATGAATGGCAAAATATTTGATTTTGACAAGGTAAAGAAAAATAAAGAGTTAGGACAATTTGAGAATATCTAAGATTGTATTAAGGTTATTATTAATTAGATAAATCTATTTTTGTATTTCTTGAAAAGAGAAATTTTATTAACTATAGAGACTCATTATTAATTATGCCAATAGAGCCAATTAAGCGACAGTTAAAGAGTGCTCTTTTACCTTATCAGAGAAAGTTTTTTGCTGATAGGACTAGAAACATTAGAAAAGAGGATAAAAATCGTAATTGGATAAATGACAGAACTATTCGAACGCTCAAAAAAGATTTTGGAGTTAATTTAATTAGAGCGGTTGGAAAAAAAGTTAAATCTGGTTCAAAGCTTTCCGTTCTTGACGTTGGTTCTGGAAGACACGTTTCACTAATTGAACTTGCAAAAGTTTTTGGGGGCAAAATTGATTTACACGGGTTAACAGCTGCGCAAAAAAAAGATTTCATACATACTGCTTATTTTGGTAAGGGTAAGGTTTCTAAAGATCAAATAAAAAAACACATTGGATTGTTTGAAGAGTATAAGTTTAAGCAAAGGTTTGATTTGATTTACAGTTTTGCAGGGTTACATTATTCAGTAGCTCCTCCACTTGTTGTAGAAAAATTATGTAACTTGTTGAATAAAGGTGGAGTTGCAATAGTACAGTACCCTTCTTCAAGAATCACTCCTGAAATGAAAAAACAAATGCTTGCCAATGGGTACAGATTTAGAGTGGCTAAAGACAAAGGTGCCTTTCACACTGACATAATTGTAATTAAAAATATGAGAGGAAGAGAACTTTCTTTCACTCCTGAAACCTTCACTTACCCAAGAATTCCTACTCATATAGAAAAATACGAGAAAAGATTACAATCTTAATTCATTTTTCAGTCTCCTTTTTATTACTTTTAGTTCTATTTAGTTAAAACTAGGGGTGTTATTTTTGGAAGAGACTTTAAAGAATTTAAATAAGGCTTTCATTGGAGAGAGTCAAGCAAGAAACAGGTACACTATGTTTGCAAAACAAGCAATGAAAGAAGGGTACCATGAACTTGAAGCAGTGTTTTTGATTACGGCTGACCAAGAGCGAGAACATGCAAAACAATTATCAAAAATGATAAATCAATTACAAGCAAAAATGGGAAAACCTTCGGGTCCGGTAATGGTTGAAGCTGAAGGGGCCGCAATGTTTGGAACCACAGTTGAAAACTTAAAAGGGGCAATTGAAGGAGAAAATTATGAGAATACTTCAATGTACCCTGATTTTGCTAAAAAAGCGATGGAAGAAGGATTAGAGGATATTGCTAAAAGACTAAGATCGATTGGGTCTGCAGAAAAACACCACAAAGAAAGATACCAAAAAATACTAGCTGTTATTGAAGATGGAACTTTGTTAAAAAAAGATAAGCCAGTAATTTGGTATTGTAGAAAATGTGGGTATGTTCATATTGGGTTAACTCCACCAGAAAAATGTCCATCATGCGACCACGAAAAAGAATACTTTTACATGGGACATGAAGAATACTAAATAGAGGATTAGTTAAATTAAGTATTTGGAAGAAAGAGTCATTATTTTAGGACAGTGATTGGGTTTTTTAATAATTTATTGTATTAAAAAATCTGAATTTGTTATGTAATGACTCTTCTTTTATTTTTTTTGAAACATTTTTAATCTAATATCACCAAAATCAACAAAATGTGTTATGAATAATTATAGTTATTTTGTTTCATTTAGCTTATTTGAAGCATTTTTGTTCTTTTTGATATGTTCCCAATAAAAGCGCATATACATAACAACTTTTTTAATAAATTCAAACAAAAAGATTTATTTTTGCATAAAAAGTAATTTAATAGCTTAAATAATAAAAATAAGTTAATTTAACATTTTGTTTATTTTTCGTCAATCGTTTATCAATCATTCGTTGATTGATTTTGCCATTTTGAACCATTTAATTAGCTTATTCGCCAAAATGGTTATTTTTGGGTTGGTGAGTTAACACACACAGTGAGTAAAAGAAGCGTTATTTAGCCTTATTTTCTAATTTTAAGTGTTAAATACTTATACATAAACATCATGGTTTATAAAGGAGTTAAGCAGTAATATATTCAATTATAATTTTGCCTTCGGGCAAGGGTGATTATTGTGAAATCTTTAATTGATGAAGCTATGAATAAGTCAAGCAAACCTGCTGCTGACGATAGATTAGAAGAATTTGGAACACCAAAAATAATGGTTGTTGGTGCTGGTGGAGCAGGATGTAACGCCGTAAACAGATTAGCTGCTATGGGTATCTCAGGTGCTCAATTAGTTGCAATCAACACTGATAAACAACACTTAGCAATTGTTAACGATGAAATAACAAAAGTGTTAATCGGAAAAAGTGTAACAAGAGGATTAG
>CAZJVN010000004.1:0-27761 GCA_964549775.1 uncultured archaeon
GTCTTGAGAGTATTCATTATTGACTTGGTGAGTTGTATGTCTAGATTAACACGATTTGAAATGACAAGAGTTTTATCTGCAAGATCTTTGCAATTATCTTTAGGGGCACCGCCTCTAGTTAAAAAAGTTAAAGAATTATCAATGCTTGATGTTGCGGAAAAAGAATTTAAAGAGAAAGTTTTGCCTTTAAGTGTTTTAAGAAAATATCCTAATGGAACAATAAAAAGAATTGAATTGTTTAATTGATTTTTATTTTTAAATTAATATTGGTGATAAATAATGGGTAAATCAGTTTCAAAAGTTTTAAAGTATAAGGGCGAAGTTTTGCTAAGAGAATTTCCAGAAAAATTTGGGAAAAACTTTGAACAAAACAAAAAAGAACTATCTACAATGGAACTTGGTTTATCAAAAACAACAAGAAACGTTGTTGCTGGTTACATTATTAGATTAGCAAAAAGAAGAGAAAAAGAACAAATGACAAAATAATTTTACTTGTTTCTACTTTTTGTTTAGTTTCTTTAATAATTTAGTTTTTCTTATTTTTTTTAAAAAATACTTTTTATTTCTACTTTTGTAGCTTCATCATTATTTTTGTCTCGGTGTAATAAATAAATATTGCTTGATGCCGCTTCTTCTAATTGTTTATCATGAGTTATAATAAATATTTGTTCCACAAGTTTTGGCATTTCGTCTCTAAGCATTTCGCTTAACTTTGAAACAGAATTACTATCAAGATTGTGTGTAGGTTCATCAAGGATTAGCATTGAAAGATTTTTTGTTAGAACTAATGCAAAAGCCATTCTGATACAGAGAGCTGCTGCACTTCTTTCCCCGCCCGAAAGTATTCCTTCCACTCTTACCCATTCATTGTTTCGTGTTAGTACCATTAAATCGTATCCTTCTTCCACTATTGCGAGTTTTGCATCGATGAAATCTTTGTAAGGATAAATTTTTTCCCAAATATTACTCATAGCGCTATTAATTGTTTCAATCATTTCTTTTCTCAGCTCAAGTTGGGTAGCAATAAGACAGTTGCTAAAAATCCCAAGTTTTTTTGCAGCTTCTTCTTTTTGTAATATTTGTTTTTCATTATTTTCAATATTTTTTTTAATTTCATTTATCTTCTTTAAATTTTCTTCAAAACTCTTTTTGAGTTCTTTTTTTGATTGGATTTTTGAAGTATTAATTTGTATTTCATTATTTTCTTTAAAGTACTTTTCCCTCAAATCACTTACAAGAGTTTTATTAAAATTAAGTTCTTTGATGATTTTTTCAATTTTTGGTAATTCAATTTCTAATTCTACCAATCGTTTTTCTTTCTCGATCAAATCTTTTCCTTCTTTTTCAAGAGTTTCTTGAACATAGGTTTCTTTTTTTAGTAAATCTATTTTTTTGTCAATTTCTTTTTTTTCTTTCTCAATTTGTTCAACTTTTTTCTTTATGTCTTCAATTTCTTTTTCTCTTTTTTCTTTTTCAATTAGTACTTTTTTAATTTTTTCAGTTTGTTCTTCAACAATGTGAGTTTTATGATTTTCATCAAGTGTTTGTTTACAAATTGGACAAGTTCCTTTTAGAGAAGATATTTGGTTAATTTCTTTTTCTGCTAGTTCTATTTGGTAATTAAATACCTTTTTTTCTTCAAGAAGAGCAATTAATAGTTCATTATTGTTTTTAGTTTCTTTTTCTAAATCTGTTTTTGCGGCATTGTTTTGCTCAATTAATAGTTTTAGTTCTTTAATTTTGTTTACTATTTCATTTATTTGAATTTTTTGTGTTTTTTTCAGATCCTCTTTTAAGTTTTCAATTTTTGATTTTGTTTTTATTAAATTATTATTTAATTCGGTGTTTATTTTTTCTTTTTCGGCCTCTTTTTGATAATCTTTTTCAGTATTTTTTATAACCTCTTTTGCAATTTCAACATTTTTTTCTAGTACAATTAATTCTTTTTCTGTTTCATTTATTTGTTGAACTAATTTTTCTTCTTCATGGGATTTTAAAGTGTTTTTTTGTTGTTCTAAAAATTCTTTTGCAGTTTTATTTTCTTTTACCATTTCATTTTGTAAACTTGTTGAGTTTTTTCTGGCTTCCTCATATTTTTCTAGTTGAAGCATTTCGTCAAACTTTTTTTTCCTTTCGCTGGGAGATAGTTTTAAAAAAAAGTCAAGTTCGTTTTGTTCAGCATATACGGCTCTTGAAAATATTTCATAATTCATTCCAAGTATTTTTTCTACTTTTTCATTTACATCTTTTTGTTTGGGTCCTGCAATAAATTTGTCATTTTCATATAATTTTGCTTCATTTGTTCCGTCAAGTTTTATTATTCTTTCAACACTGTACTTTTTTTCTTCTTGTATAAAAGTTAGTTTTGTTTTTGTTATTTCGGATTGGTTGGGTTTATTTTTTATTATTTCTTTTAGAGCTATGCTTCTGTTTTTTAGTCCGGGGAATGTTCCAAATAGAGTGTAAGTAATTGCGTTTACTATTGAGCTTTTTCCACTACCCATTACTCCAATGATTACATTTGTCCCTTTTCCAAATTCAAGAGTAGTTTCGTCGTGAGTTCGCCAGTTTGTGAGTTCTAAGTTAGTTATCATGAATATGTTTAGATTGAAAATGAATAAAAAATAGTACTAATTATTAGAATTTTGTAAATATTTCTTCTTTAAAGTAGTGTCATCATATCTACTTCTACTTCGTTTATTCCCGGAATTTTTCTAATAGCTTCTTCAAGTTTTGGTAATGCTCCATCTGTTTTATCAGGTATTACATACCCTACTCTTATTACTTCTATACCAAATCCTATTGGTTCTCTTTTAAGATCTCTATATGCCCCTTCTTTTACTTCTTTTAATGCACTTGCTACAGAGTCAAGACTTTCAGGGTTTGAAAATACTTTAAATACTACCATCGCGTTTCCCATTTATTTTCACCATTTTTTTATTTTTTAGAAAAAATTTAAGATTTTAGTTAATTTAAGGTCCAACGAATCCGCATTCTTTGCATTTGTATGTTTTTGAAGTTGTTTTGCAGTGATCGCATCTAACTATTGTTATTTTTCCGCAATCAGGGCATTTGAACTCTGTTTTTTCGTCTGAAACTATTTTATTACATGTTGTACAAGTTTTCATTCTTTCTCACCAATGCTCTTTTATACTATTTCAATAAGATATTTTCTATTCACTAACCTTTTTAAAGGTTCTTTGTAAAGTAAATTTTTGAAAATAAGTAAATGGTCTTTTTTTAAGATTTGTGCCTAAAATTCAATTTTTTGATCACTGGTAAGGTACTCTAAATTTAATTATAAACACAAAAAGATTGTATTAATTATGCTTATTGAAATGAACCCCGATTTGGCAGAAATTTGTGGGATTCATGCAGGAGATGGATATATGCGTTGCCGTAGTGGTAATAACTTTGAACTAGACATTAGTGGGAATGTTGAGGAAAAGGAATATTATGATTTACATATTGTTCCTTTATTTGAACGAACTTTTGGGATTAAAATCAAAACTCAGTTTTTTCAACCAAGAAACACTTATGGGTTTAGAATTAGCAAAAGAGAAGTCTGTGAAACATTGCACTCTTTTGGGTTTCCTTATGGGAAGAAAACATTGGTTGTTGAGGTGCCAAAAAAGATTCTCAAATCAAAAAATATTGAGATAATTTATAGATTTATTCGTGGAGTGTTTGATATTGATGGAACAATTTCATTCAAAAAACGTGTTGGATCAGGGTATAGAGAATTCTTGAAGAAAAGGCACACTTATCCTTCAATTAAACTTTCTGTGTGTTCAAAAAATTTGCGTGATGGCGTTGGATCTTTACTTTTACAAACGGGGTTTCAATTTGCATTTTCAGAAACAAAAAGAATGAAGGAATCAAACAAGGAGTATAATTTATCACTTGATGGTGATCAAAACCTAATTTTATGGATGTACAATATTGGATTCAAAAACCCAATAAAGGAAAATAGATTTTTGATTTGGAAAAAATACGGATTTAATCCTCCTCTATTGTCTTTTGAACAACAAAAAGACATTTTGTCAGGCAAAGTAAATCCAAATGATTATTACCAAGAAAAGCTTCTTGATGAAAGTAGGGTTATTCCTAAATTGATTGGAAAAAGAATATCTCTAATTCAAGTCCTAGAATCGCGTATCACTAAAGATTAAAAACTTAGGGTGAGACTATATACTTTATGGGCCCGTCTGCCAATGGATAAGCGAGAAGACTTCGGGCTTTTAGAAAGAGATCTTCGGATGGGGGTTCGATTCCCTCCGGGCCCGTTTAATTTAGGAATTGATAAATTATGAAAGTTTTTGTTACTGGTAGTGAGGGTTATTTTGGAAAACCTCTTGTTGAGTCTTTAAAGAAAAATTATGAAGTTATTGGGTTTGATGTTGTCCAAAGAAAAGATGTGTTAAATTATTCTCAGTTAAGTAGAGAAATGAAGGATTGTGAAATGGTGGTTCATGCTGCAGCAATTCCAAAGCCTGATGAAACTAAATCTTTTGATAATTATTTTGAACTTAATTGTGTGGGAACAATAAATGTTGTTAAAGCTGCAATTGAGAACAAAGTTGAGCGATTAATATTTATTAGTTCTACTGGGTATTATGGTGTTGAAAGAGGAGTTCCAGTTAAATTTCCAATTAAAGAAGACCAACAAGTAATTTCTATGTATCTTAAAGCAGATGATTTAAAATGCAGACCTTGCGATTTAATGTATCCTCAAAGCAAAGTAATTGGGGAAAACATTTTAGCTTTTTATGGGTTAACAAAACAAATTCAAATTATTTGTTTAAGATTTCCAAGAATTGGAGATAAAGAAGGGCCTTATGAAACAAAAGTTAGTATGGATAATGCAATTAATGGAGTAATAAAATCAATTGAAGCTAAAGGTACTTTTTGGTTTGAAGCGTTTAATATTTCTGATAAGTTAGACACAATTGATATTTCTAAAGCAAAAACTATTTTGAGTTATGATCCAAAATAGGGTTTGAAAGTTTATTTTATAATCTGATCCTAACTTTTGTTGTTGCTTTTTTCTTTCCTTGAGTGATTTTTTTTCTTAATATTGATTCTCTTAAAGCACTCATTTTTTTCATTTTTTGTATTTCGGCCCCAAATCTTTTTTTAAACAAATTTGCAATAGAATTGTTTGTGTTTCCTTGAATTTCAGAAATATTATAGTTTCTTAGTTGTGTAAACACTATTGGGCTCATATTAATTATTGCTTTTGTTGTGGCAAGTCTTTCTTTTTTGGTGGTTGGATTATTAGTTTCTAATTGTGAAATTATTAATTTATCGTTTTTTTGATAACCTAATATTCGCACTCCAAATTCATTTTCTGGAAAAATATAATGAATTAAACATTCTGTAACACCATCATGAGGGTACATTCCAAAAATTATTTTGTGTCCTTTTCCAAGTTTTCCACTTAGATCAATTATTTTTGTCATAATTTTCACTTTAGTGTTTTATTTAATTTAATATTTACTTTTTTTCCATTTAATTTAACAATTTTTCCCGGAACTCCTACAACAGTACAATTTGATGGAACATTATGCATTATGATAAAAGTTTCTGCTCCAATTTTTACATTATTGCCAATGATTATGGGCCCAAGTAATGTTGCTCCTACTCCAACAAGAACATTATTCCCTAAAGTAGGGTGTCTTTTTCCTATGTGTTTTCCTGTTCCACCTAAAGTAACATTTTGAAATAAAGTACAGTTATCCCCAATAATTGCTGTTTCTCCAACCACCACTCCAATTCCATGATCAATAAAAAATTTTCTTCCAATTTTTGCAGAAGGGTGTATTTCAATGCCTGTAATAATTTTTGAAAGAGTCATGACAAATCTTGGTAAAATTGGTAATCCTATTTTTGCAAGGGGGTGCATTAATCGGTATGTGGTTATTGTCCAAAGAGGAGTGTGGCAGAGGATTATTTCAAAATAGTTTCCAAAAGATGGATCATTTTTTTTTACAGTTGTGATATCTTCAATTATTTTTTTTAGAACCAAAGTAATTCCTTCATTCAAATATTTCTTTTCCTTTTAAGTAACGTGTTAAGTATTCACTAAATTCTCCTTTATAGTTTTTTATTAGTGCTTTTTCGTCTAATACTTTTGATTTTTTAGCAAATATTTTGACAGCATCTTTTTCGGTTTTTGAAGATTCTTTTAAAAAGTTTTCAAGAATTTTTAAAACACTAGTTTCTTTTCTTTCAATTTCAATTGTTAATTTTCCCTCTTTAACATAAGGTCCTGCAACTATTTTTCGTTTCTTTTCTAAGAATTTTTTAGAATTTTCTTCATCACTTGCAAAAGGTCCAGAGATAATTTTTATTTTTTGTAGATTCTTTTCTTTTAAAGTAAAAATAAACACTACTTCTTTTTCATTACTCCAAAGATTTGATTTTTCAACAACAAAATCTTCTTCTTCCAAATAGTTTTCTATCTTTTTTAAAAATCTTCTTAATTGTCCCCAAAAAATATCAGGTAAAACCTTTTTTGGGAAAATTGATTTTATTGCTACAAGTTCTCTTTTAGTTAACTCTTCCTTTAATTGTTTTTTTCCTAAAGGTTTTGTTTTTTCGGAAAAAAAGAATTTTTCGCTTGGATTTTCTAAAAACTTTTTTGCAGAATAAACCATTCTTTCAAATTGTTCTAAAGAAAGCGCTGAAGCGACATTTCTTTTATTATCAACAGGATCAATAATTATTAGTGGACTTTCAGAAAATTGTTCTGCATTTTTTTCTTCGCTATTTTCAAATAAAATAATTTTTCCAGGATTCCATTTTGAAATTTCTTTTAGAGTATTTTCGAAATTTTCGTAGTGTAAAATTAATAGTTCCATTGCGTATCCTGGTAAGGCACAGTTTTTTAGATCCGCTCCATATGCATGTATTCCTTTCATAAATTGTTTTAGTAGTCTAACTTCTTGTTTTTGACTTTCACTCATTTTGTTCAAAATATATTTATTATGAAAGGGAGTCCGATCTACTGCACTTTTTATTTCACTTCCTGAATTAACTTTATAACTTGGTACAATTTCTGTGTCAAACCCTTTATAGTTTCCTCTAATATAGGGGTGTTGAGAATATGCTTGTTCCCATTTTTTTCCATAGAATACCATTTTTCCAATTTTTAGTCCTTCTTTTTCTAGTTCTTTTTCGCTTAGTTCTTTATCAAACATTACAAACAAATCAAGGTCTCTATCATTTTTCAAATGAGTGTTTCTTGCCGAACTTCCACACCAATTTACATGAGAATGTTTTCCCTCAATTTTCATTATTTTTTTCTCAATCTCTTCAAATATTTTTTTCTCAGCCTTTTTTTCTTTTAAAGAGGGAGTAATTTTGTTTAATACTTTTTTATATAATTTATCCATTTTTTTCACTTTATACTAAGTTTATTATACTTCTTTCTATATAAATGGTTTTGGATGAACTTCACTCAGATTCGTTTAAAAAAGATTCAGGATTCCCCTCTTGTTGAGGTTTTTGAAGGGGTTTCTTACAATTTTTATGATTTAAAAAAACAACCTTTTTCTGATGTTGAACAAAAATTTGCTTCATTACTTATTAGGTTACTTCAAAGGAGTGGTTCTTTTTTAGAATTAGGTTCTTTTGATTTGCCTGATGGTTTTTCTGACGCGTTTAAAGAAGAGGTAATTGCTTCAGTAGAATCTAATGGACTTGTTGACAGATTACCTTCAAATAAATTATTTATTTCAATGATTGAGGTTCTTGCAAGGATAATTTCTAGCGTTTCTTTTATTAGTGATAAAGCAATTTTTTGTGAGTATGTTCTGCAAAATTCTATTGGGTTAAAACAATTAGCTTTTTTCGCGCTTGATGACAAATTAGAAGAATTGATGGTTAATGGTTTTGATAATGTTTTTGTTTTTCACAAAGAATTTGGGATGTGTAAAGTAAATGTTGTTCTTGACGAAAAATCTTTTCCAATTTTATTAAATCGTATAGCGTTAACTTCGGGAAAAACTTTTGATGAAAAAAAACCCTTAATTGATACAAGACTTCCTGATGGTTCAAGAGTTAACGCAATTTTAGGGGATGTTTCAAAGAATGGGGTTTCATTAACTATTAGAAAATTTTCTCAAATCCCAATAACTATTCTTGACTTAATTGAGTATGGCTCAATTTCTTCAGAACTAGCAGCTTTTTTGTGGGTAATGGTTGACGGGGCTGGTTCTTTTCCAAAAAATATGTTAATTGTTGGAGGAACCGCTTCAGGAAAAACTACTTTACTAAATGTTTTAGCAAATTTTTCAAGACTTCATGAAAGAATAGTTTCTATTGAAGATACTTTGGAAATTTCTTTATTATCAAGAGATAATTGGGTGGCGCTTGAAGCAAAAAGTAATATTGATGATGAAATTAATATGGATGTGTTACTAAAAAATTCTCTAAGAATGCGACCTGATAGAATTATTGTTGGAGAGGTTAGAGGTAAAGAAGCACTTACTTTATTTACTGCGATGGATAATGGGCATGCAGGGTGTCTTGGAACAATTCACGCTAACAATTCAAGAGAGGCCATAGTTAAATTGCAGGAGCGACCATTTTTGGTTCCGCCAACAATGATTCCTTTGGTTGATTTAGTGGTAGTTATGCAAAGAAATTATTCAAAAATTAATGGAATAAAAAGAAGAGTTGTTGAAGTTGCTGAAGTTTCAAGAATGGATAACAAAGTTCTTTTAGGAAATATTTATGAGTATGATGACTCTTTAGGAAAAATCAAACGTACTGATGTTCCAAGCAGGATACTTGATGTTTTAGCTCAACAATTATCTCTATCAAAAAATGATTTAAAAAAAGAGATTGATATTAGAAGGTTAATTCTTGAGTGGTTGATTGAAAGAAATATTAGAAAACCGCTTGATGTTTTAGAATTTATTCAATCTTATTATTATAATCCACAAAAAGTTTTACAAATGATTCAATCTGAAGAATAATTCAAAATAATTATTATTCTAATTTATTTTAAATTTTTTTTTACTTGTTTTGTTAATTTTTTTAATACTTCTTGGTTTTTTACAAACTTTTCATTAGCTTTTTTAACTAAATAAGTTAAATATTTATCATCAACAACCATTTTTCCTTCTTTAATTGGGGCATTAATATTATGTGTTCCTAAAACTTCTACAATATATTTCCCATCTTTTACTACTTTTATTCCTGCTCGTTTTATTCCTATTTTTTCACAAAGTACTAATATTTTTTTTGCATTTTCAATAGTGTTAGTTCCAATATGTAATATGATTGGTTCTTGTTTAAACCAAAGTATGTGTCCAGTGTAAGATTTTATTCCTTCTTTTATCTCTTTTAGTTTTACTTGCCTGTGCCATTTTCTATGGAATGCACTTTCTCTTTTAGCTTCTTCTTTATTTAGTCCCACAAGTGCAATTCTTCCCGAACAACAACTGCTAGTGAAGTATTCTTTTGTTTTAACTATGTGTTGACAAAGTGGATTAAATTCTTCATCCATTTTTCCATCTTTTTTAGCTTTCAAGAAAGTTTGAGCGTGATGCTTTTTTGTCATATCAAACCTTATTTCTTTTTCGTCCATAAAATAGCCTTTTTATTTGTTTTGTTCCTAAATTAATTTGGTTTAGTATGTTTAAAAAAGCGTTGTTTTTAATTTTTTTCACACTATTTTTAACTGGAGTTTTTTCTCTACGTTTAATTGACCCAATTTATACTGAATTAAAAGGGAATGACTTTGTAGGTTCAATTATTCCTGGAAGCACTCTTGAATTAACTTTTTCAAAAGAATTTGATAAATATTCTTCATTAAAATTAATTTCTACATTGCCAGCAGGATTTGAAACAGAAATAGTTAATGAAACTGATTTTACGAAAGTATTTATTTCTTCACCAAGTAACGCGATTTTAGGGGAATATCCTTTAACTTTAGAAATTATTGGGGATAATGAATCAGTAGTGTTTCAAGTTTATTTTTTAATAGAAAAAGATTTACTTGCAGTTTCTTCAGACAACTATTTTGCAACATCTAGTGTTGGAGAAGCAGCATTTTTTGATTTTACTTTTATAAATAATTCTTATGCTGATGTTAATTTTAAAGTTTCTCCTGAACTTCCATGGTTTTGGTCTTCAGATAATTTTATTGAACAAAAAGAATTAGTTGTTACAGTTCCTCTTAGATCTTCAATACAAGAAAAATTAGTTATATACCCAAGAAAACAAGGAGAATCAACTTTTAACGCTAGAGTTTATTTTGATAAGTCTTTAACAAACAAAACTTTTTCACTAAGAATTAATGCCACTCCAAGTATTAAAGGAAAGTTAGAATCAGTTGTATTTGGTTTGCCGTTTTATTCATTTTCATTAATGCCTAATTTTTTAATAAGTGGATTATTTAGTTTATTTTTTTAACTAATTTTTATGCCAAGAAAAGATAATTTTAGTAAAGAATACATAAATTTTGCCCAAAAGATTATTGAAGAAATAAATTCAGGGCTGATTAATTCTCCGAAAGATTTAGAACAAAGAAGTTTTTTTTGGAGCAAATTTTTTAAATTAAAAGAAATGCCTTCTCACCCATTTATTTTTTCACAAGCATCAGATAAAGATAGATTAAATAAAAAATTTATTTCTCTTTTATCCATAAAACCTACGCGTAGTCTTTCAGGGGTACAAGTAGTAGCAGTAATGTTGCCACCATTTCCCTGTCCTGGAAAGTGTACTTATTGTCCTTCTTCTTTTGAAGATAAAATTGCTCCAAAATCTTACACGGGTTATGAACCATCTACCCTTCGTGCTCAAAGGCTAAATTATGATTCAAAAAAAATTGTGTCAAACAGAATTTCTCAACTTGATGCTACTGGACACAAAGCAGAAAAAATTGAATTAATTTTTCAAGGAAGTACTTTTACTTGCTTAAGTAAAGCAAAACAAGAAATTATAGTAAAAAAATCTCTTGAAGCCATTATTGAAAAAGAATGTTCCACTTTTAAAGAAGCTAAGTTGTGTGCTGAACATTCAAAAAGAAGACTTGTTGGGATAACTTTTGAAACCAGACCAGATTATTGTTCAAAAGAAGATATTGAACAAATGTTGTATTTGGGCGGGACAAGAGTAGAACTTGGTGTTCAAACTCCTGATGATAAAGTTTACAAATTAATTAAAAGAGGACATAAAGTTAGAGATGTAATTGATTCAACTGCAAGACTAAAAGATTCTTCATTTAAAGTTCTTTATCACTTAATGCCGGGTCTTCCGGGAACTACCCCAAGAGAAGATTTAAAAAATTTCAAAAAAATATTTAAAAATCCAGATTTCAAACCAGATATGGTTAAATTTTATCCTTGTTTAGTTATAAAAAATTCAGAATTATACACTCAATGGAAAAATGGGGAGTTTTCTCCAATATCAGAAAAAGATGCTGTAAAGGTTTTATCAAATATCCAAAAATATATTCCTCCATGGGTCAGAGTAATGAGAATTAATAGAGATATACCAAGCACTGTTATTTCTGGAGGGATAAAAAAAACAAATTTACGCCAACTAATTGATGAGTATATGGTTAAACACAAAATTGTTAGTAAAGATATTCGTTCAAGAGAGGCAGGGCTTCAATCAAGAGAAAAAGAAATTGATTATTCTAAAGCAAAATTAAAAACAATTTTTTATGAAGCTTCAGGTGGGGAAGAAGCATTTATTTCAATGGAATCAAAAGAATCTTTATTTGGTTTTGTTAGATTAAGAAATCCTACTGTTCCGTTTATTAAAAGTATAAAGCAAAATACTGCTTTAATTAGAGAACTTCATGTTTATGGTAAAGCCCTTTCCATTGGAGAAAAAGATGTGAAAAGTACTCAACACAGAGGGTTTGGTAAAGAATTAATGGAAGAAGCAGAAAAAGTGGCAAAAGAAAAGTTTGGTGCAAAAAAAATAGCAGTTATTTCAGGTTTAGGAATTAGGAATTATTACAGAAAACAATTTGGTTACACAACTGATGAACCTTATGTTTCAAAAAAATTAAAATAGTCCTTTTTTATTAAAACTAATTAATTTTCTTGGCAAAACACTAAGAGTAAGTTTAAGTACAAATTAACATTAAATTAATTATGATTGAATTGATTTTGATTGGAGTAATTTTGATTTTTGGTGCAATAATTTTTGTATTGTATAAAAAATTAATTTATTTACAAAAGAATTTTGACGAACTTAAATTTTCAAAGCAATCCCAGAGTGTAAAGTATGGTCAATTGACTGAACAGTGGATTCCTTTTTCAAAAGAATTTCCTTTTAGTTCGAATAAGTTTAGATTTTTGGGGGAACCAATTGATGGGGTAGTTTTTGATTCAGAAAAAGTGGTCTTTGTTGAATTTAAAACAAATAAGAGTAAACTTTCTGATTCTCAAAAAAAAATAAAAGAATTAATTAATGATAAAAAAGTAGAATGGTTTGAGTTTAGAGTTGAATGAATAAATTAATTTGATTTTGTTTTGGCGTGTTTTATTCTAATTTATATCTTAAAATGGCTATTACTCCGCTTAAATTTTGGACAATTCTTTCTTGTGGGTTTTTTGAAGAAATTACATATATTTCACATTTTGTTTTTTCTGCAAGGTCCATAATTTGTTCAATTTCTTTTCTTTCATGCATAAGAGTTGTTTCACTAATAATTAGTTTTCCAACAGCTCCAAGTTGTATTGCTTCAGTTACTTTTTCTTTCCCGTATTCAGTTTTATTTTTTGATACAAGTGATAAGAATTCTTCTATTATTTCTCCTTCTTGACTTAATTGTAGTTCTTTTTCGAGTGTTTTTAGTTTTCCTTGACTGATTAATTCTTTGAATCCTGTTTCTCCGATTTCGCTTGTTGTTTCAATGAGTGCGATAGGAAGTCCTTTTTGCTTTTTTTCTTCATAAAACTTTTTGAAATTGTCTTTTGTGAATCCTGGACCCACAATAAGTATTTTTTTTGGTTCTAATTGAGTTAGTTTTTCAAGTATTTTTTCAAAATAATTATTTTTTTCTTCAGTGAATCTTTTTCCCTGTTTTCCTGATTTGATAGTTGCTTTTTTCATTATTGAGAATTGGTTAACAAACGCAAGGTCTGCTTGCTCATCATCTAAAAGGATTATTAGTAATTTTGCCGTCACACTTTCTTTTTCAGCTTTTTTTAATCTATCAACTTGCCAGTGTTTTATTAATTTTTTTTGTATTTTTATTTTTTCTCCTTTAATTAAGTCCAAACTTTGATGACTTTTTAGTTGAATAAATTCTTCCGGTTTTCCAGCAAGAATTATCCCTAATATTCTCAAATTTTCGCTGTATTCTTGAAAGTGTACTTCTTCTACTTCAATTTCTACAAAAATAGTTATTCTTTGTGTTTTTTCTCCTTCTCTCTCGGCTTTTATTTTTCTATCAGTTTTACCAAAAACAATATCTCCTGCTTCAATTATTTTTTCTAAGTGCCATAAATCTTCAGTAGTTTCAGGAATAACTACAATTTCGTTTGTTCTTTTATCAATTTTTAGTATTTTCATTTTCTCACAACAAGTTTAGTATTTTAATTTTTATTATTTATAATATCTATTTTCTTTTTTTTGTTCTCTATCAAGTACGGAATCTTGTTTATTTATTCTTGGGCGTTTTGTGTCTTTGTCTCTTCTTACAGTAATATTTAAATATTTCAATAAATGATTCATCCCATCGTTTATACTATAAGGCCCTGTTGCCTTTCCAAGTAATGTGGGTTCTCCAGTGAATACCATTATCTTATCGCTTACATAATCCATAAATGTTAAATCATGGTCAATTATTATGGATGAACAATTTTTTACATCAATATAATTTCTAATTAACTTTCCAACTGCAAGTCTTTGTTCAACATCAAGGTAAGCTGATGGTTCATCAAGTAAGTACACATCTGCTTTTTTACTTAAACAAAGAGCAATTGATAATCTTTGAAATTCTCCTCCTGAAAGAGTTTTTGCTTTCTTTTCTAAAAGAGGTTCTAGTTCTAAAGGTTTTAGTAAACTTGATTTTATTTCTTCCATATTTTGTCCTTCAAATAGTTCTTGAACAGTTTTTTCTCCAGTATAATTTAGGTATTGTGGTTTGTAAGAAATTTTTACTCTTTGCTCAAGTTCGGTGTTATCTGGTTTTATTTCCCCTGCAAGGATTTTCATAAAAGTTGTTTTTCCTATTCCATTTGGCCCAATTATACCAACTATTTCATTTTTTAGTATTTTGTTTGCTCCAACATTTAATTCAAAACTTCCAAGTTTTATATTCATTTCAGGCCATTCAATTATTTTTTCTTTTTTCCCAGTATTTTCGGTTTTTATTGTTGAATAAAAGTTTATTTGGTATTCTCTAAATTTGAAGTTTTCTTCTCTTGAGAATCCTTCCAAGTAATCGTTTATTCCTTCTCTTGTTGTTTTTACTTGTGAAACAAAACCATACACTTTTGGTTTCCCATAGATTAAATGAACAAAATCACTTAAATAATCAAGAAGAATTAAATCGTGTTCTACTACTAGCACTGTTGAAGTTTGCGAAAGTTTTCTTATAAATTCTGCAACTCTTAATCTTTCTCTTATATCTAAAAAAGAGGTTGGTTCATCAAAGAAATAGACTTCTGCTTTTTTTAGAGCAGTAGCAGCTATCGCGATTTTTTGAAATTCCCCTCCAGATAATTGAGAAGCATTTCTGTCAAGAATTTTTTCAATATCGAGTTCTTTTGCAACATTTTGTAATTCGTTTCTTTCATCCACTTTTTGTAATAATTCTCTTACTGTTCCTTCAGGTTTTATTGATTCAATATTTTGTGGTTTTACAGCAATAGTAATTTCGTTATTGTAAAGTTTTTTGAAAAATTCTTGTTCTTTTTTTCCTTTATAGTAATTTATAACTTTTTTTTCAGCTTCTTCTTTTGTTTCTCCTTTTTCACCAAAATTTGGGATAATGTTTCCTGAAAGTATTTTTGTTATAGTTGTTTTTCCAATCCCGTTTCTTCCAACAAGCCCTAAAACATTGTTTTCTTTTGGGACTGGTAGTCCGTGTAAACGAAAAGCGTTTTTTCCAAAAGAATGCGTGGGGTTGCCAAGATCAATCATTATGTTTACTATACTTATAGCGCCAAAAGGGCATTTGTTTTGGCAAATTTCACAACCAATGCATTGTTCTTCAGAAATTATTGGTTTTTGTAAGTCTTCATGGATTATACACTTTTTTCCAGTTCTATTTACTGGGCAAACCTTTTCGCATAAATAATTTCCGCACTTTTCAAAATTGCACACGTCATAATTAATTACTGCGATTCTTTTTTTTGAATTCATAATTAATCAATTTAAGGGAATTATTATAAATCCTAATTTTACTAGTTTTTGCTCTTAAATTGCTCTAATTAAGGTTTGTTTCTAATGATTATCTTTTTTGAAAAGTTGTTATAAAAACTGTTTTTTTCAACCGATTTTTGTGTTATGCAGTTAATATCATAAGTTACTCCGATTTTGTTTAAGTCCGAATTTATTATAATTGTCCAATCTTTTGTGGTGCATAGGGTTTCATTAAAAGTTTGATTTAATGTTAGTTCCGAAGCTAGGTTAAAATCATTTATTATTTGGGGGTTTTCGTTTTTCCAATTATAATCCCACCCCATTTCATTTAATGCTATTTGGTATTCATTTAATTTTATAGAGTCATTTGAAAAATTATTGATAAATAAATAATTTGAATTAATTTCTTTATTTTCAATTATGATAGTTAAACTCGCAATAGCAACAATTAAAATTAATATTTCACTAAAAAATCCTTTCATCTTGATCACTCACAATATTTGTTAATTATAATTTTGTTTTCATCAAAGCTATATTTGGGGTAAGTTTTGCAATAATAATTGTCTTTTGTTAAGTCTATTATTTGTATATCAGAGTCGTTTTCATAAATTTTTGTTAATATGGTTGAATCTAATTTGTTTGTTGATGTTAAAGGTAATTCAAAAGTAGTGTTTTGTAATACAAGTAAACTCAATAAAACAATGGCTAAGAATAGTGCTTCTATTGTAAAAATTAGTCCTTTTTTCATTTTCCCACCATTAATGTTATTTTTCCTTTTTCTAAATAATTTGTATAACAATTATCAATTCTGCAGTTGTTTAAATCTATTGTAGCATAATCCAAACTTTTTTCACAAAAAAAGATTTCTTGCTCAATGGTTAAAATTTCATTATTTTGGTAATTAATTTGAGAAGTAATATTTTGATCATTAATTTTTATTTCAATGTTGTATCTTGTTAATCCTAATATATTTTTTAGTTCTTGATTGTTTTGTAGCAATTTGTTTTTATCAATAGTGTTTGTTAGAATTAATTTGTTTATGTCACAATTAAATTCAGGGGTATTTAGTAATGTTTGAAAAGCAACATTTACCTTTTCTTCAATTTGTGTTTTTAATAGTTTTTCTTTAACCTCAATATTTTTTGTTTCAGTAGTGTTTAGTATTACTCCAAGTATTAGGATTAATAGAGTCATGGCAATTAAAAAGTCTAAAGAAAATATTTGTCCTTTAATTTTATTTGTTTTAAACATTTTTTATCACCAAAAATTGATCTTCAATACTTATTTGAGTATTCTCGTTTTTGTAAAAATATTCTGTACTTTCAATATTTTTTCCACTAATTTTTTCTTTTATTGTTATTATGTTATTATCAGTAATTGTTATTGTTGGAAAAAAGGAAGTGTTTTTGTAAGTTAAATTTTTTATTTTTGTTTTTGAATAAAAATTAGTGTCATTCATTGATTGTGAAGAAATTATATTTAAAGAAATTTCATGTGCAGTATTTTTTAGTTGATTTTCCAAAAATATTTCTTCTTGAGTTTCTCTAAAATTCAGAGCTATTACACTAATTGCACCTATACTTATTATTATGATTAAGATTGAAATTAGAAAATCTAAACTTATTTGTCCTTTTTGCATGTTTATTTATTGTATTTTTGTATTTTTAATTATGACTATTGAGTTTTTGTTTTATTATTTTTTTTAGATTATTCTTGGATTAGGTTGATTTCTTTTGAATTTTTGTCATAAAATTTTATTCGGGTTGGATTAAAGGTGTGGTCAATTATTCCGTTTATTTTATAGTTTGAGAAGAATTTTTTATCAGCTTTGCTTGGAGAGTTTCCACCCAAGGGGTGGGAATGAATGGTCCCAATTATACTATTGTCAATTGGGATTATTGTTGGATTAATTTCTGCAAATGTTTCTCCACTAGTATTTGGAAGTAGAACAACTTCAGTTATTATTTCATTTTCTGCTGAAAGAAAACATAAAAATTCTCTAGGGTAATTAAATCTGGCAGAATTACAAATGTCTTCAATTAATTGTTTTTTTATTTTCCACATATAACTAAATTAGGATGAATAAGTAAAAAAATAGAGTGGGTATTATTAAAGCACTCATGCAAAGGCTTCTTTTTACTTTTTTACTTACTGTGAGTAATCCTAGGCTTGTTGAAAAAATTGAGGTTATTAGAGCTAAATATCCTCCTTGGATTAATACTGCTAAAATCATTATTACTAAACTAATTTTGTTTAATTTTTCTGTTCTTTCTTGGGTAAAATAAGTCACTGCTTTTTTTGATAATTGAATTGTTATTAGTCCTCCAATTCCTGCAGAAATTAACATAATTATTACTCCCAAAATCATTGTTTCTTCTGTCAGCATTATTTTTTCTTGAAGAGCAATCATTGCTCCGTTTCGTGTTTTGTTTATTGCAAAAAGAGTTATGAATGCAAAGAAAAAGTTTGCAGTATTTATACTTCCAAGCATAGCTAAGTAACCTTTTTCTTCAATTTTATACTTGAAAGTTCTAATTATTCCTGCAGCAGTGTTGCTTCCTACTCCTGGGATAACAGCTACTATTGCGCCACCAATTAAACCCAAAATTGATTCAATAAAGTTTTTGTTAATTGTAGTTTTTGTTTCTTGTAATTTGATTTGATTTTTTTCTTTTAAAGCATAAAGTGTTCCTGCTATTCCAAAGTACCCTGTGATTAGTGCAAATATTTGGTCTTTGAATAACATCCCTTGTGTTCCTGCTGCAATTACAATAAAAATTGCAAATATTTTCTTATTAAAAGATTTTTCTTGTTGAATCATAATTATTAAAGCTAAAATTAATATGATTGGAGTTAGTTGAATTATTTCTTTATTGTTTTGTTGAATTAATAAAAAAAATATTGGAATTGTTATAATTCCAATAATTGTTCCAATTAGTCCTCCAAAAACAGTTAAGGTAATTGCTTCAAGGGCTTTCCCTTCAAGAAGCATTTTGTGAGCAGGGAGTACTCCTTCAAAAGTAGTGGTATTTGGGGCTCCAAGAAAGGTGGCTGGAATAAATTCAACAAAAGTTTGTACTATTGACATACTTAAAATTACAGCCATTATTTCTTTACCAAAAAAAGGAGTTAATACAATTAGTGATGTAATAGTATTTGTATGGAGTCCTGGAGTTAATCCTGCGATTGTTCCTAGTATTGCTCCTAAAAAGCAGTAAAAAAGAATCATGTTTCTTTTATCACCTTGTAGGCGTAAAAATGGTTTTCTTTTTCTTTCTCAACATAAGCGGTTATAAAATCATTTTTTTTAAGACTTGTTTCTTTTCCAAAATAAAGAGTTGCACTAGTTCCATCAGTTATTACTATGTTGGTTGTAGGAGAATTTCGAATTACATATTCTACTTTTCCAAAAATTATTCCTTTTGTTTTTTCTTCACTTTGCAGTAATTCTTGGATTGTTTTTTCCTTAAATTCTTCCGTGTAAAATAAAATAAAAGCAACAATTCCAATTATAGTAATTATTATACAAATTTGACTAATTTGGGCATCATTCATAGTTTTTTGTTTTTTTCGCAGGATATAAACAAAACTTATTATTCGTTAATCGCCGAAGGTATTGGTTAAATTTGTGGGACAGTTAGTGATTGGAATTATTTTTAGTTAAATTTTTGTCATTGTTATTTTAAAAGTTATATTATTTATTTTAGTGGTGCTTTCAATTGTTTGTTTTAAATTATCTAAAAACAGAGAAGTTAACTTTTTTTCTGCTTCTTCTGGATTTTCGGTTAGTATGTTTATTATTATTTTATTTTCAGTACTAGTTTTTTCTAAATGAATATTTTCAATAATGTTTGTAAAATTAGTTTCATTTAATTTTTGATTTACTTCGGTTTTTGCAAGGGATATTATTGTTGTTGTTTGGGTGGTCTGAGTATAAAGGTTTGTAAAGTAAATGGAGATTGTTATTATGACTAGTGCGAGTAGTATTAATTCAAATGAAGTTTGTCCTTTCAATTAAATCAACCTTTTTTAATTATAGTATCATTTTCTGTCTTTTCAATTATGATTGTTTGGATTTTTGTAAGCTCTTCCACTTGACAATCAAGCAGGGTATTTGTTGAATAATTTTTATCACAAGTATCATTAGTGCAAATTCTTATTGAAGGATTATTTTTTTCTTTATTTATTTCTACACTAAACCCAATATTTCCGTCAGGGTAGCAATTTATTTTTGAACCAGTTGGAATAATTAGAGTAATTGTTTCTTTTGAGTTTGTGCTAAAATTACTAAGCCTGTTTATTGATTGAACAATCTTTTGAACTTCATTATTTGTTTGACTTAAGTTTTTTATATCTTCAATTGTAGTTTGGGCACTTTCGATTATTGGTTTTGTTACAGTAAAGATGTAAACTAGAATTATTAGTATTATTATTAGAAATTCAATTGATGTTTGTCCTTTTTCCATTTCATTCACCACAAAAATATCCAAAAATCTCCAATGATTAAACACAGAATGTAACCTATTAGCATTGTAGGTACAAAGGGCATTGATTCTTTTATTTTTATTGTTTTTGGAATCAATTTATTTTTGTATAATTTTTTTAATTCTCTTATTTCTTCTTCAGTTAGTCCTCTGGCTTTCATAGAAGAGATTATTTCTTTTCTTGGTTTTAATAATTTTTCAAATTTATCTTTGCTTTTATCAAGTAGTAATTGTTTTATTGAAAAAGAGTATTCTTTCACTTTATTCTTTTCCCAATATAGGGTTTTTGCAGGAATCATTCCTTCTTCTAAATTTTTTACTAATACTTCAGTTTCTAAGAGTGGTTTTAGGGAAAGCATTAATTTTATTGTTCCGTAAAAGAATGTTATAAAAATAAAAGTTAGGAGTATTATTTGAATTGTTGGGATTAATGAAATAATTAATGCGACTAGTAAAGTTACAATTATAATCAGTGTAATTATTTTTTGTTTTTTTATAAATCCAAGAATTATTAACAATGGAATTATAACAATGGTTGGTATTTGTAAGTATAGTAATATTGTTGAGATGGATCCTATTAGTAAAGCAATTTTTGCTCCATCAATAATTCTTTTTTTTGCTTCATTTTTTAGTTGTGTTTGAAATTTTTTGTTTTTACTTAATTTATAAATTACAATAATTAATCCGTATGGCAAGAATCCGATTAGAGCGTAGAGAAATAAAGTTATTGGAAAGATTTGCAAAGTAGAGTTTGTTAATAGTGGGGCTTTTAATAGTGCGGGGGTTAGTGGGTTTAGTGCCCCTAGTGCCATAAATAATTTTACGTCTCCTCCTGCAAATACACCCATTTTCCATAGTGTCCACCCAAATGTGAATCCAATTATTAATCCTAAAAAAGATAAAATAATTGGAGTTGGGTTTTGAGTCATTATTGTTTGTGCTAAGTATATTGCTAGTCCTGTTATTGCGAGTGTAAAATTTAGTTTGTTAGTTACTATTCTTTCTTTAAGATCAGTATAAGTTGCAATTAGTAATCCTATTATTGAGATTATTATTGCTGCGTAAAAAAACATGTTTTATCAGTAGGTTATTGTTTTTCTTTATTAAAAAAGGTTTTTGTTCAATTTTTTTAGAATTTGTTTTATTTTTATGCCATTATTTGTTCAATTGTTTGTGCTCTAATAGTTAGTATTTCTGCTTGTGCTTCTAGTGCGATTTGTCTTAGTGTTTCTACAATTAAAGCAGTACTTATTGCAAGAGAAATAGCAAATACTGCAGTTAAAAGGTATTCAAAACTTACTTGTGCTCGTTCTTCGAAAAACATTTCTTTCACCAGTTTAACTTGTACTCCATTTTAGCAAAGCATCATCATGGTATTTTGAGTCAAGTTTTCCTGGGCATATTTCTAAATTTGAATCTGCTGCTTGGTAGGTTCCGTCAATTAATTTTTCTCCTTTTGTACTAGTTTTTTGATAGCATCCGCAAAGTAAATTGTTTTGGTCAAGTCCGCCTGTACTTTTTGCTCCACAAATAAAATCATAATTAGATCTGTTTCCTGAGTCAATTGTTGGGGAAAGTATTCCTGCCATATAAGAGATTACTATTGCAGCTACAACAACTACTGCTCCGAGTAGTAGTAAGTATTCAATTGATCCTTGTGCTTTTTGTTTCATACATTTATTCATCTCTTTTTAAGTATTTAAATTTACTCTTGTCAATTAATTTTTTTAAAAAAATTAAAATTAAAAAAAGAAAAAAGCCCTTTCTTATTTTCAAAAGGGCTTTTTGTTATAATTAATTTATGGGCATGCTGTTATTTGTGCACTATATTTTGTACAACAAGCGCATCCTGCTGGTGGATCTAAACTACTGCATTCTCCAAGATAGTTAATATCTTTTGTGCATTGTAGGCTTTCTGTTGCGTCACCTATTGCGTTTGTATCAACTTGGTCTTGTCCTGCACTTGTTATTCCGGTTAATGCTATTACTACAACAGCAACAACTAGAATTGCAGCTCCAATTATTAGTAAGTATTCTATTGCTCCTTGTGCTTTTCTTTCCATGGTTTTTCCCTCCCTTTTAAGTGAGATTAGTTAATTTTATTACGTTTTTCTTGTTTTTAAGGGTTTTGGTTTTGTTGGTTTTGAGCAGTTTCACCAATTGTACTTGCTGCATTTTTCAAAAATAATCCAACTGCGGTTGCTGCAGCTACTACTAAAAGTAATCCTAATATTATTTCAATTTGTGCTTGTGCTTTTTCTTCCATTATCATACTGATCCCGCCAAAAAAATTCCTATTACATTTGATGATATGTAATACATGGTGAAAGCTATTATTAATAGTATCGGAATATAGATTACACTTTTGTTGATTTTTCCGTCTCTTATTAGTGCCATTAGTACCCCACTTCCGATAACTTCAATTATTAAGTATCCTTGTACAATTATTAGAATCATTTCTGAGGCTTTTTTTGTGGAAGCCATTGCTGCTTCTGTTGCGCTTGTTCCAATTATGTTTCCAAAAATATCCATTATTGCGGTTACCTCTCCAAATATTATTGGGGCAATTACTCCTCCTGCAGCGATCATGAAAAGAAACTGCATTTGGGTGTTTGCTTTTCTTTCTTCTTTTAGTTTATGTAAATCTCTAACGTCTTCAGAAATATCTTCCAGCACTTCTGCTAGACTTGCTCCAGTTTTTATTGAATCAATTACAATAGTCATTGTTCTTCTAATTAGTTTTGAGTCCACTCTTTGTGCAAACCCTCGTAGAGAATTTTCAATATTTGTTCCTTCTTCAAGTTGTCTTAAACTTAGTTCCATTTCTTCAGACAATCTTCCGTATTCTGAATTAGCTACCTCTCTTAGTGCACTTTCATAAGTGTCTCCTGCTTTTAGTGTGTCTGCCATTTGTTTTAGTGCGTCACTAAAGTTTGATTCTATTGTATTTACTATTGATTCTTTTTTCATGTAGGGGTAACCAATTGAGAGAACTAAAGTTGCTATTGCAAATGCAATTGGAAGCAAGGTTACTTCTTTAATAAAAATAAAACTTATTATCCAAATTATTATTGCCACAATTATTGTTGCAATTATTGATAAGAGTATCCATCTTTTAGCTTCATATTTTATTCTGCAGAACTCCAGTGTATCATTGTACTTTTTTAATTTTTGTTTTAAATCCATTTTTATCACATTTTTTATTTTATACTTGGGGTTGTGTTTTGTATACAAAATAATTCATTAATATAAATAATATTGGCATGAATACAAAATATATTAGTAATAATACGTCTAGTGTTAGAGGGATTGATTTGAATAAATCTTGTCCAGTTGCTGCTAGGGGTGAATTTCTTATTGAACCTAAAATAATTATTGCTACGGGTAGTACTATTCCTAAGAAGATAAATATTACTGCAAAAAAGTTCATGCTTTGAGAGAACGCATTTATTTTATTTTTCAAATCGTTTGTAATGTCTCTTGCAATATCACTCATTACTTCACTTAAATTTCCACCAATTCTCATTGCTCTTAGGATGTGGTTTATTGTTGTCTTAAGTGGTTTTGATTGTGTTCTAAGGGATAAATGTTTTAGTGCAACATTAGTATCTGTTCCTTCTTCGATTTCATTTATCGTTCTTGAAAATTCTTCGCTGAGCACTCCATAATCGTTTGCAGCTATTGCTTGTAGGGCTTTGTATAGTCCTATTCCTGATTTTAGTTCAGTGGCCATGTGTCTTAATGCGAAAGGAAGTTCTGCAGAGCATTGATTTCCTCTTGCAATTGCTTTATTTTTTGGTATTCCAAGAATTATTATTGTTGAAACAATCATTCCTATCACTCCAAATAGTATTGGCATTAAAGGTATTAGTAAAATATTTTTTGTGATTATTCCAATTAGTAATCCTATTATCATTGCAAATAATCCTATTACAATTCCTCCCGTAGTTGCAAGAGCTAAGTATTGGTTTGCAGAGTATTGCATGTTTGATGAGTATAAGTAGTATCCAAGTTCTTGCGTTACTGGAAAATTTTTGAAATAATTTTGTATTGGTTTTACAATATTTTTAGTTTTCAAGTAGATGGACCCAATTTCTTTTGTTAGTGTTGAACCAAATGCTTCTATGTCTTCTTTAGATTCAATATCAATTTTTGCATAAGTGTCTTCTGCAATTATTCCTCTCATTTCTTTAAGACTTGTATTCACTTCATCAATTACTAGTCCTTCTTCTCGATATTTTTTTTTCATTGTTTCAACAATTTTGTTTACCTCTGTTTCATCTATTGAAAAGTTTTCAGTACTCATTGTTGTTCACCAAACTTTTTTCTTTGATCTAAAAAACTTTTAACTTCGTTTGACACTTTTGTTATTTCTCTAATATTTTTTTCTACTAATTTTTCTAAAAATTGTTCTCTTATTTGTAGTTCTGCATAAATTTGTTCTCTTGAGAGTCCAGTGAATGTTTGTAAGTTTTTTAAGTATTGACTTTCCAGTATTGTTTTTTCAAGTTTGTCTTTTGCAGGATCTCTTTGATAAATTGTTTGTGTTTTAGGATTTCCATCAATGGCTCCGTAGATTTCTGCAATTTCGCTTACTCTTCTTATGGTCCCTTTTTGTCTATCATAGTAACGGTGTTCTACAATTATTAAATCAAGTCCAGATAACATTATTTTTGGTACATTCATTGGTGGGCTTGTTACTCTTACTATTGTTTCATCAGGACTATTTGCGTGTACTGTTCCTAAACATCCATCGTGTCCTGTATTGATTGCAGTGAATAGAGTAAATGCTTCTTCGTGTCTTATTTCTCCAACTAGGATTCTATCAGGTCTCATTCTTAGTGCATTTTTTGTAAGTATGTCTAGTTTTAGTTCTCCAGTTCCTTCAATTCCTGGTGGTCTTGCTTCAAGTCTTATCCAGTGTTTTGTTGGAATATTTATTTCTGCAGTGTCTTCAATTGTTACAATTCTTTCTCGTTCAGGGATTAGTGCTGCTAGTACATTTAGTAGTGTTGTTTTTCCTGACCCTGTTCCTCCTGCGATTAACATGTTTGCAGGTTTTGTATTCATTCCTTCTACACATAACCAAAGAAATGCTCCTACCTCGGTTGAGAGGGTATTCATTTTTATTAAATCAATTATTGAGTAAGGGTCTTCTCTAAATTTTCTTATAGTTAGTGTTCCTCCACTTATACTTGCTGGAGGAATTGTAGCATTTACTCTTGATCCGTCAATTAGTCTTGCATCAAGTAGTGGGGATGACACATCCACTCTTCTTCCAATTTCTCTTGCTATTCTATTAATTAGGTCTTCTATTTCTTGTTCTGAAAAAAATTCAATATTTGTTTGCATCATTTCGTATTGTCTATGAAAGACATACACTGGTTTTTTTGCTCCAATTACCATTATTTCTTCAAGCTGGTCATCTTTAATTAAATCATCAATTAATCCATAACCAACCATTTCTCTTACAACTGCTTCTGCATAAAACATTATTTTAGTTTCAGGTATTCTTAGTGTTGGGTTGTTTTGAATTATTTCAATTATTTTTTGTTTGTAAATAATTCTTTTTTCTTCTTGGTTTCTTATTTTGTATTGGCTTACACTAACTAGTCTTGTTGTGGCTTCTTTTATTGTGTTAATGATTCTTCTTTCAATTGCTGTTGGTTTTATTGTTGGAACATAATAGTAGTTAAGTGGTTTTCCAGGAATTTTGTAAATTTTTACTTTTCCATAACTTGTTAGCTCTATTTTTTTTTCTTGATCTAATTCTTTTTCTAATTCTGTTTTTTCGTTTTGAGGAGCAATTTCAAGATCGTCATCTATTTTTTTTATTTCTTCTTTATTTACTGTTCTTGCTATTTCTTCTTCTTTATTTTCTACTTTTTCTTGGTTGTTTATTATTATTTTTTCTTCAGTAGTATTGCTTTTTTGTTTTGCTTCTTTCATTAATTCAGCAAGATAATCAGTAGCCATTTTTATCACTAAAATTTAGGCTTTTTTAGTTATTTAAGGTTTCCTTAGTGCGGGTTTTGATTATTATTTGCTTTTTTTAGCACTAAATTTTGCATTATGCAGTATTTGATTTTTCTATTTTTTTTCTTGTATTTCTTTTGTAATTTTTTCAACGAATTCTTGTATTGAAAGTATTTGTTGTTCACTAGTACGCGGTCTTACTGCAACTTTTCCACTCTCTTCTTCTTTAGCTCCAACAACAATCGCGTAAGGTACTTTTTCTTTTTGTGCTTCTCTTATTCTATATCCCAGTGTTTCGTTTCTATAATCCACTTTTACTCTTATTTCATTTTCAAGTAATTCTTGTTTTATTTTGTTCGCATAATCATTGAATTTTTCTGAGATTGAAATAATTCTTACTTGTTCTGGACTTAACCAAGTAGGGAATGACCCTCCAAAGTGTTCTATTACAATTGCAGTGAATCTCTCAAATGAACCAAATGGTGCTCGATGAATCATGATTGGTCTGTGTTTTTGTCCATCAGCTCCAATGTATTCTAATTTAAATCTTTCAGGCAGGTTATAATCTAATTGAATTGTTCCAGTTTGCCATTCTCTTCCTAAAGCATCTTTTATTACAATATCTGCTTTAGGCCCATAAAATGCTGCATCCCCTGGATTTATTTCAAAATTTATTTGTCTTTCTTTTAATACTTCTATTATTTCTTGTGTTGCTTTTTCCCAATTCTCTGGGTCGCCAACATATTTATCACTTGTGGGGTCTCTTGTTCCAACTCTTACTCTAAAATTAGTTAGTTTTAGTGTTCCCATAACGTGCATTACAAGATCGAATACTCCATTAAATTCTGATTTTACTTGGTCAGGTGTACAAAATATATGAGCATCATCTTGAGTGAATCCTCTTACTCTCAATAGTCCTGATAATTCTCCACTTTTTTCATACCTATAAACAGTACCCATTTCACTTAGCCTTACTGGCAAGTCTCTATAACTGTGTTGTCCTTTCATAAAGTACTCTATATGGAATGGACAATTCATGGGTTTTAGTAAGTATTCTTCATCCTCAATTTTTATTGGCGCGTACATCATTTCTCTATAATGATCATAGTGTCCGGATGTTTTGAATAATTCAAGTTTTCCAATGTGTGGAGTTATAATAAAAGAGTATCCTCTTTTTGTTTGTTCTTTTATTAAAAAATCTTGTAGTTGATATCTTAGCATAGCTCCGTTTGGACACCAAATTGGTAGTCCTTTTCCAACAGCATCACTTATCATATAAATATCAAGTTCTTTTCCAAGTTTTATGTGAGAATTTTCTTCAGCTTTTTTTCTTAATTCTATCCATTCATCAAGTTCTTTTTGTGTTTTAAAAGCAATTCCATAAATTCTTTGTAGTTGTTTGTTTTTTTCGTTTCCTTTCCAGTATGCTGAACTTATTTTTAGTAATTTTATTGCACCAATATCTTTTGTGTTTTCTAGGTGAGGGCCTTTGCACATATCTAAAAAGTTTCCAGTTTTGTATGTTGAAATTTCTTCTTCCCCTTTTTGTTTTAGTTCATTAATCATTTCTACTTTGTAAGGATTATCTTTGAAAACAATTAGTGCTTGAGAAGTTGGGATGTTTTTTTGTTCCATTTTTTCATTTTTCTTTAATATTTCTTTCATTTTTTCTTCTATTTTTTCAAGGTCTTTTTCCCCAAGGTTTTTGTCGAGTTCAAAATCATAGTGAAATCCCATTTCTATTGGCGGGCCGATAGCGATTTTTACGTTAGGATAAATTTGCGTTAGTGCTGAAGCGAATACGTGTGCTGCTGTGTGCCACATTTTTTCATTATATATTGCTTCATTCTTCTCCATTTTTATCCCTTCCTTTCGTTTTTAAAAAAATCTTGCTAGAAAAGCCTTTTAAATTGCTTTTCAAGCTTTACTGAGTGGTCGTAGTACTAGTGCTTGTAATAG
>CAZJVN010000005.1:0-25621 GCA_964549775.1 uncultured archaeon
CTAAATCTTGATAATTTCCTGCTGCAATTAAAACAAAATCACAAGGAATTGGATCCGTTCGTGTCATTGCTCCTGAAGAATTTTCTGATTGACCAGTAATAGAGTATTTTTTTTCTTGCATTGCCGTAAGTAATTCTTGTTGAGATTTATGTGTTAAAGTTGCAATTTCATCAATGAATAAAACTCCTCCACTAGCTTTGTGAATCATTCCGGGTTCAACACGCAAGTGTGGCGGAGTACCAAGACCTCCACTTTGTAATGGATCATGTCTTACATCCCCAAGTAATGCTCCTGCTCTTGCTCCAGTAGCTTCAAAAAATGGAGCAACTTTTTTTCCTTCATTATTAATTAATAATTTTGGAGAAGAAGCACTCTCTTTTGTACGCATTTGTGATCCAACAGTTAAACCAATCATTAAAACTGCTCCAATCAAAAGTAGAGCCGCAAAAATAATGTCACTATACCATTTCCATTGCCAAAATAATCCTGCTAAAAACATCCAAACAATTGGAATCATGAAAGAAATTAATCTTGAAGAATCCTCAGCTTTTTTTGTTTCAAATCTTTCAGCTTCTAAAATCTTTTTACCTTCATTAGCTTTAACAATTCTAATTTTTGGATTATTCTGATCATCATAATTTGGGTAAACTAAAACATCTTGTAATTGTTGAACTGGCAAAATTTCACTCATCGCTTGAGCAATTAAAGATTTTCCTGTCCCTGGAACCCCAACAAGTAAAACGTTTCTTTTTTGTGCCGCAGCCTTTTTTATTATCTCAACACTCTTTTCTTGACCAATAACTTGATCAATTAAACCTTTAGGAACTACTACATCTTTTGTACTAGAAAAATTTAAACCAAAAATTTCGTCATTAGAATTAATTTTAGCATTATCTTTAACTTGAATTTCTTTTTTAAGAACTTTAACAAACGCTTTCTTTTTTGACTTTGTCTCAATTTGTTTCTTTACTAGTTTCTTTGCCATAGTCATCAAATAATACTCTAAATAAAAGGTTAAAAAAGGTATTCAAACACAAATCAAATTGATTGTGGTAAACTATGGAAGAGATAAAAGTAACATTTTTAGGTACAAGTGGAAGTGTTCCTCAAAAGGATAAGAATTTTGCTTCAGCAATAATTTCTCACAAAGGAGAAAACTTGTTATTTGATTGTCCTGAAGGAACTCAAAGACAAATAATGGCTTCACCCCACTCATTAATGAAAATAAATAACGTTTTCATTTCACACATGCACGCGGACCATTTTTTAGGATTATTTGGTTGGATTGCGACAATGACCATGAACCAAAGAAAAGAAAAACTAACACTCTACTCTCCAAAAGGAGGAAAAGAAAAAATAAAAAAAATATTAACTGAAGTTGTAAAACCAAGTTTTGAAATAGAATACAAAGAAACAAAAAAAGGAACACTAATCAAAAACGAAGAATATGAAATAACTGCTTTTCCATTAAAACATGAGGTAAGTTGTTTTGCTTATATTTTTAAAGAAAAAAATAAAGTTGGAGAATTTAATAGAAAAAAAGCCGAAAAATTAGGAATACCTGTAGGCCCACTTTACGCTAAACTTGCAAGTGGAGAAAAAATAAAAGTTAATGGAAAAACTTTCACTCAAAAAGATGTTATGGATTACTCTAAGAAAAAAGAGGGAAGAAAAATTGTTTTTGTTTCAGACACAAGACCCACAAAAGAAATACTAGAACACGCAAAAAATGCTGACATATTAATTCACGAATCAACTTTTTTAGATAAACAAAAAGACAAAGCAATAGAAACCTTGCACACTACCGCACTTGAAGCAGCCATTACTGCAAAAAAGGCCAAAGTAAAAAAATTAATTTTGTTCCATTTTAGCGCAAGAAACTCTGACCCTCAAGAAATACTTGCCGAAGCTCAAAAAGAATTTAGCAACACAATTGTGGCAAAAGAACTTGAAACAATTACAATCTAATTTAGAAAACTTAAAAAAAGAAAAAAAGAAATAATTAATTTTGCCCAATAATTTTTAATACTTCATTTTCTTTATCAATCATTTCCATTTCTTTCTTTTTAATTAAATACTCAAAAACGTGTTGTTTTATTTCACGTTTTAATAATCTTGATTCTAAAAAAGACATTTGGGATCTAATTATTTCTGATTCTTTTAATAATTTTTCTAGTTTTGATTTTTTGTATTTATTTGGAGAAGACATTTTTTCAACTAATTGTTCTAATTTTGCTTTTATTGAAACTTCACTTGATTTTTTAATTTTAAATAACTCTAATTCTTTTTCTAAAACCTTAACACTCATCTCTTCAGATAAGGGTTCAAAAACTTCTTTTCTCATTTTTCCTTGCATGAATTTTCTTTCAGCAATCTTCATCTTTTGTTTATCCTCACTAATTCCTTGTTCAAAATAAAAGATTAAAGAAGAAGAATTTTCTTTATAGGAAACAAACAAAAAAATTGCAAAAAGAACCATTACAAGTAAAACTAAAAAAATTACTTCAATCAAAAAAACACCTTTATTCTAAATCAAGTTCTAACTTATCTAAATGCACCTTTTTGTAAATATATTCTTTTCTATTGAAAATTTTTGCTAAAAAATCACTACTCTGTACAATTAAAAAAGACAAAACTCTAATAATTGTTAAAGGTGATTATAGATGAGTGAACATATTTTAAAAAAAAGACCTTATAGTGATGAAGAAGCGAAAAAACTTCTTGCAAATGTAATGAGTCCTGAAACTACGGATTGGCACTATAACACTCATCATAAAGGATATATTACAAAAAGAAATGAAATCGAAAAAAAACTCTTTGATGGAAAACAAATTCTTCGAGATAATGCTAATGCAAATTACTCTGAATTTGGAGAATTAAAAAGAAGAGAAACATTTAACGCAAATGGAGCAATCCTTCATGATATTTTTTGGGAAAACTTAGGTGGAAATGGAGATAAAGAAAAAGCGAAAGAATTGTTAGAAAAAATTGTTCAGGATTTTGGTAGTTTTGAAGACTGGCGAGCGGACTTTAAAGCTACTGCACTCTCTGCAAAAAACTCTGGATGGGCAGTACTTGTAATTGATGAACTTAGTGATGGAAAATTAAGAAACTTACTTGTTGATGAACATGGAGTGGGTGCGATTTGGGGAGCAAAACCACTAATTGCTTGTGACGTTTTTGAACACGCATATTACCATAAAGACGGACCAAAAAGAGCAATTTATATTGAAAACTTTTTGAACAATTTAAATTGGGAAAGAATTGAAGAAAGATACAAGAAATAAAAAGTACAATAAAAAATATAATAAAAAAGAATAAAATAAAAGAATTTACAAAAAAATTAGTGCCGAGGATTAAAGTGTTTTTCAAGTTGTTCTAAATCTTTTTGTTTTTGCTTTATTCCAAACTTAAAAAGTAAAAATATTAAAATAATTGCAACTATCACCAAAATTACTACTTCAATCACAAAAATCACTCTGAATAAATAAACCAACAAATATTAAAAAATAACTTTAAATTTTAAATTTTTGCCCAGGATTTAAAATAATTGTCTCAGTTTTTAAAACACTATCAGCAATTCTTTTCTTTAAATCAACTGGATCAAATTTTTTTGTTTCAAAAACATCATACTGCATTGGAACAATCATTTTTGATTTCAATATTTTTGCTGCACGAACCGCATCAACAACATCCATTGTCCTTGAACTAATTGGTAAAAAAGAAACATCTGCTTGAATTTTTTCAAAAGAATCATGTAAAGAAGTCACACCTGAATGATAAACTTTTTTTCCATCAAAATCTAATAAATAACCTAAAGGGTAAAAACTTTTTGGAAAATGAGCCGTCTTAGATTTTATTTTAATTCCCTTAACCATTAACTCAGAATTAGAATAAATTGGAACTTTTTGAGTTCTTGGCAAACTAAGTTTTTGTAAAACCACATCATGACCAACCACACAAGAATTATCTCTTAAAGCAATTTCTTGAACAGCAATTGGATCAAAGTGTTCAGGAGTCTCGTTAGTTAATAAAATCACTGAAACTTTTTTTAATTTAGAAGGACTAGTAGGAATTTTAACAATTTTTTTTAAATCAGTTTTAGTATTATCAAAAATAGGGTCAATTAACACTGTAGAAGAACCGTGTTTTAATTGAAAAAAAGAGTGACCAAAATATTGCAGCTCAACCATTAACTAATTCTGGTTGATAAGGGATAAAAAGGTATTCTCTAAGAAAAAAACCAAAAAAAGCTAACAAAAAGATAAGCAAATAATTAATATACTAAAAAGAGGCATAATAAATTATGAAAACAAGAACAATTCTGTTAACAATCATACTACTCTTACTAGCAAATAATTGTTTTGCTGCTTACACAATAAAAGAACACGTAATTAACATTGCAGTAGACTCTGAAGGATATGCACAAATAATAGAAAAATATACAATAAATTTCAAAAACGAAACTGACAAAATAGTTTTTAGAAATCAAAGTGTTTCTTTAGGTTCAGATCTTGAAAAATGGACTGAATTTGATTCTGAATTTGAACCAAACATAGGAATAGGAAATGTTACTAACGGAAAAATTTCTTACGCTGAAGGAAACCCAGGAACTTTAGAAATAAGTTACGAACTTACAGAAAAATTAATGGCTGTTGGTAAAGAAACAAGTATGATGGCAGAGTACCAACTAAAAGCAAATTATTGGAACAAATTTTATCAATCAGGAGTATGGATAATACCTGATAGTGTAAAAATTGAAATTGAACTTCCTGCAGGAGCTGAGATAAAAGAAGAAATAGAACCCTCTGCAATAATTAATTCTACTGGCCCAAGAAAAAAAATTACTTGGGAAGGATACAAAAGTGCAAATCGTTTAACTCTAAAATATGTTCTGTGGAAAAAAGTTACCCCCGTAGTTGATTTAAATTCAATTATAACTTTTTTGTTCAAAACAACTGACGGATTGATTTTAGTAGCAATAACTACAATAGTTTTACTAGCACTGATTTGGAAAAGAAAAACCATTATTAAAAGTGTGGAAGAATTTGTAGAAAACAATTCAATATTAGAAGAAGAATAACTCGCCTAAAAAAATTTCTAAAAAATTATCTAAGCAAATATACATTTAATTTATCCAAATAATTTTGATTGTTTATTGAAAGATTTTTCTAAAATTATTTGTTTCTCAAGCTCTTTTGATTTTTGTAACAACTCCTCTGCTTTCTTTTCTTTCTTTCCACCAAGCAAAAATAATATTTCTTTTTCTTCAAAACCAAAACCTAAAACTAAATGTTCTGCTTTCTCTGAACTCATCAAAAGCATAATTAACCACAAATCTTGCATAACTTGTGAAGAAGAACAATGAATCTTTTTCGCGATTTTTTGTGAAACACTCTTTCTAACCGCACGAGAACCAGTGCTTGCAGAAAGAGAATTTAATAACGAAGGAAATTGAAAAGGAGTAAAAGAGTTATAATCTTTTGACCGAGATAAACCTACTGCGGTGGTTGATAAAAAACCAGAGTATTTTAAAAAAGAATAATGTTGTCGCCTCATAATTCTTCCATTAAAAATATCACCCTTACTTAAATAATCAAAAGCTTTAGCAGTGTCTTTAGAATCGAATTGACGAGGAATATTTTCTTCAATCCATCTTACAAGTAAATCTGAAGGTATTTCAGAATTGTAAACAAATTGATTTATTTCTTTTAAATCATGCCCCTTAAATATTTTTGTTAAAACTGAAAAAACTTTTTCTTTTCTTTGTCTTGCATCAAGAGCTTTAACTTCGCTTAAAATTATTTTTGGTTCAAGTGAATGTAAATCAAGTAGTGCTCCCCTATAATCTCCTGAAGAATTTTTTGCAAGCTCCTTAATTGCTTCTTCTTCATAAACAATATTTTCTTTATCACAAACCTCTCTTAACTTTTTTGCAATACTTAAATAATTTATTTTTTTGAATTCTTTCAATTCACAAATAGTTCTAAAAGGCAGTAATTTTTTGTCCCCATACAAATCGTTTGCAGTCAAAATTACAGGGTTACTTGATTCCTTAATTATTGAAGCAATCGCACTAGCTCCTCCACGATCTTGTGATTGTAAGCAATCAATTTCATCAAGCAAAACTAATCTTAATCCTCCAAAAAGAGAGGAATTTCCTGCAGCAGCTCCTGCCACTTTTTCTATTTCTTCTTTATTTCTAAGATCAGACGCGTTTGATTCAAACAATTGCCAATTCATTTGTTTTGCTACAAGTAAAGCTAAAGCAGTTTTTCCTACGCCTGGAGAACCAAAAAGCAAAATTGGTTTTTGTTTTTTCCCCTCACTCCATTTTTTTGCCCAATCTATAACAAAATCAACTATTTCCACATTTCCAATAAAATCTTCAAAATCTTTTGGAAAATATTTATCAGTGAATAACTCTGATTTTGCTTTTGCAGTAATTATTTGAGTATCCATAAAAAAGAATTATTACGAAAGGATTAAAACAAAAGCAGACTAACAAGAGAATTTAAAAAATAGAGCCAGAACTATTATTTTGGATAAATACTGTGATTTTATGCAAGTTGGAATAGTTGGGAAACCTTCAAGTGGGAAAAGTACTTTCTTTTCTAGTGCAACACTAATCGATGTTGGAATAGCTGCTTACCCTTTCACCACAATTGAGCCAAATAAAGGAATTGGTTTTGTAAGAGTGGAAGATGCTGGAAAATTTTTTGGAGTAACAAGTAACCCAAAACACGGATTTTTAATAAAAAATAAAAATGGAGACCCAATAAGGTATGTTCCAATAGAACTAATTGATGTGGCAGGACTTGTGCCAGGAGCAAATGAAGGAAAGGGTCTAGGAAACAAATTCTTAAATGATCTTTCACAAGCAGATGCTTTAATTCATGTAGTGGATGCAAGTGGCTCAACTGATGCTGAAGGAAAAACAGTTCCTGAAGGAAGTCACGACCCAATTGAAGACATAAAATTCTTAGAAGAAGAAATAGAACTTTGGTTTTTAAAAATAATTGAAAGTAATTGGGTAAAATTCTCAAGAGCTCCAGAAAAAGATTTTTCAAAAAAAATACAAACAATGTCTCAAAGTTTATCTGGAGTAAAAATTTTAGCACACCATATAGAAAAGGCAGTAAGACAACTAAAACTTGAAGAAAAATTATTAACTGAATGGACACTTGAAGAAAAAAAACAATTCGCACACTATTGTAGAACAATAAGTAAACCAATAATTATCGCAGCAAACAAATGTGATTTACCAAGTGGAGAAAAAAATGTTTTAAGAATGAAAAGTGCTTTTCCTGACAAAACAATAATCCCTTGCTCTGCAGCAAGCGAACTTGCTTTAAGAAAAGCAACAAAAGCAGGGATACTAAAATATTACCCAGGAGAAAGCGAATTTGAAATTAATGGAGAAATAAACGAAAAACAAAAAGCAGGACTTGAAACAATAAAGAAAAATGTTTTAGAAAAATTCGGTAACACAGGAGTACAAAACTGTTTAGATTATACTATATTTAATGTGTTAGGATATTTCCCAGTATTCCCGGCTGGACTCAAAGGTTTGGTTGATAGTTCTGGAAGAATTTTGGCTGATTGTTTTCTAATGCCACCAAAATCAACAGCGCTTGATTTCGCCTACACATTACACACAGATATGGGGGATGGATTTATCCGTGCCATAGATGTAAAAACCAAGCAAGTAATTGGCAGAGACCACCCACTCAAGTCTGGTGATTGTATTGAGTTAATTTTTAAGAAACCATAGGACCCCTCCAAGTATTAATATCATAATTAAATCTGTATTCATTTTCTATTCCTCTGCCAAAATATCCTACAGCATACGTAACAATTTTAGCTTGTCTTAGAAGCCAAACATATTTGTGAAAAGTCACGTGTGATAGTTTTGTAAGTTTGAGCAGTTTCTGTCGTTTGATTATTCCTTCTTTTTTAAGAGTGAAAAACAAATTGTCAAGTGGACACTCATTTTTTCTTGTATAGTTTATAAATCTTTTCAATCTTATGAGAACCTCTTCTTCGGAGTTAACTTTATTATCAAACCCGTGAACCAATGATTGAAGTCTTTGCCCCTTCTCAACATCAGTTCCAAAAATAGAAATCCACTTGTCTGCATTTTTATGCCTCAAAAGGCATTCAGATTTAACAAAATATAATGTTTGTTTTGGCATTATTCTTTTTTTGAAACTAACTTTTAAACCAGTATTTTGTAATATTTCACAAACATCTTTCACTAGGTTTTCACTTGCACAAGCCAAAGATACAACACCATCCATTTCAACTGAACCATCGAAAGTCAACACACCACTTGCATAATCAAGTCGAAACTTTGACTGTTTCACTACGACTGGTTCACGAATATCATAAACTTTTACTCCATAATGAAAACCAAGATACGTTGTGAAAAATTTTGTTATGGATTTTGAACGAAACCTTATCTGCCAGCAATTTTTGGTTCGGCATCTTGAAACGATTGGTTTGTATCCAAAACACTTATCAAAAAATAAACTAGCTTTGATAAGTGCCTTTTGATGAAAATCAATTATGCCCATTTTTTCAGTTTCGTTAGTTTCCTTGGATATCCACCCGTCCGCTGCCACAGCACCACAAAGCCAAGCAAGTTCTGCTGAAACATTTCTTGGAAAGACAATCCAATCGTGCGAATTGCTAACTTTGAAGAATTCAACCGCAACATTGAATTTGTCTAAATATTTTTTCTTATCAGGTTCAGCTAACCTCTCAATCATTTTTGAGACCAGATACACTGGAAAGTGATTCTTTGAATAAACAAATTTTTGAATTGTTGTTAAATCTGAGTTATAAAACGCAGATAATTCTTTTGATAACATCCAACGAGAACATTTTTTTATTGCACAAACATCATCAACTAAATTATGAAATAATTCTTTGCAATTTGAACCCTTGAAATAAGCTGGGCTTCTGACATTATTTAATTTTGCCAGTTCAAACAAATTAAAGTCCATATTATTAATCTCTTTTGAAGATTTATAACCAATTGGGAAGCTCTGTGCCGGTGATGAATCAGTCATCTTCATCACTTTCCGAGTAGTTTTCTAGAATCCATAGTTCTCTACCATCAAGCTTATCAAGACTGATTTCTGCTAATCGTTTAACAGCAAGAATTTCCTCTTTTGTTGGTTTTTCTAAATAATTAATTGAAAAATACATTCAAGCCACCTCCGCAAAAAATGAATTTTTTCATGGACGGCTCTGCTGCTTTTGGAGACATTAAACCTTTAGCAACAGCGACCCGCAAGGGGAAAGGTTTAAGTTGAGAAAAGCAGAATCCAAAGAAAAAATTCACCAAAGCGGAGGTGGCAATGTGGAAGAAATTAAAAACCAAATTTGACAAAAGCAAAGAATTTAAACTAATTTTAATAATTATAATTCAGTTAGGAGGAATGTTAAAATGGTTAAAACAGAAGTTAAAGGATTTTTCAAAGAATTTAAAGAATTCATTGATGAATACAAAGTTGCAGGACTTGCAATAGCGTTCATTATGGGAATTGCTGCAACTTCATTAGTAAAATCTTTAGTAGACAATATAATTATGCCAAGTGTAACTCCATTCATCCCAGGTGGGGCATGGAAAACAGCAACATTAACTATTGGACCAGTAATTTGGGGGGTTGGAGCATTCGCAGGAGAATTACTCAACTTTTTGATACTAGCAATAGTAGTGTTCTTAATAGCTAAATTTGTTTTAAAAGAACAAAAAGTAACTAAAAAGTAACTAAAAAATAATTAAATCAGTGCTGGTTATTTTTAACCAGCATTTCTTTTTTTAAAAAATTAAGAATTATTTTTCTTCAAGTATTTCTGTAACTGATTTTTCTTTTTGAAGAGGAACTGTAGAAGTTGTAACTGTAGTTGTTTCTTTTACTACGGGAACTGTTTCTTGTGAAATAGTTGTTTTTGTTTCAACCGATTTGTAAGAAACTTCCTTGTCTTTTGATTCAGCTTTTTTTAATTCAGCAACAATTTTTTTCACAGACTCGTCTTTGTTTTTTAACATTTTTAGAGTGTAAAAATATGCATTAATCATTTGATCCAAATCAAGTTGTCTTTTGAACCCAAGCCTTGCTACATCTTCAAAATAAAGTCTCACAATTCTAAAAGCTACTTCTTCATCATTCATATTTTACACCTCTAATAAAAATAAATTTTTTACCTTTTTCCTCTTCGCATTGACATCATTACACTTTGAATTGGACCCATCGATTTTTTTCGATTTATTACATGAACTCCTCTATTTCTTTGAGGAAATATTCTGTTCATAAGTCTTCTAAAAAGTCCAACCTTCATTTTACCATTAACTCTTGCTAAAACTTCTGCAGTTCTTGGGTCTTTAGGCGCAATTGGCTTTGTTCCAACATATCTAGGTCCTTGCATAAAATCAACTCAAAAATTATTTTGTCATCCCTGCTTCTCTTACTGCTTTTGCAACTTCAGAATTACTTGAATCTTTTCTTTTCACTCTTGCAAGTGCATAAAAGTATGCATTAATTATTTCATCAAGAGTTAATTGTTTCTTGAATCCATATCTTGCTATTTCTTTGAAATAGGTTTGAATTATTTTGAAAGCAATTTCTTCATCATCAGGATTCATTGCCGAAAAAATGTCTTCTTGAGAAATTGATTTACTACTAGCCATTGAAGAAGCAATCATTTCTCTCATTACCGCCGCATCAAAATTACTTCCACTTTTAACAATTCGTGTAACTATTCTTCTTTTTGGTTTTTGAGGAACTTTTTTTACAATTGTTTTTGTTAAAGTTCTAGTTCTATACTTAATTTTTGGTTTTGATTCAATTGTTCTTGTCCTATATTTTATTTTTGGTTTTGATTGTATTGTTCTTGTTCTTACAACAGTTTTTGTTACAGTTCTTGTACTCCCTTTTTTTCCAAGTTTTCCTGACTTTGCAAGTTTCCATAATGAAACCGCTTGAGTCCAAGTTTTTCCTAAACGCATTTGTGAACCAATGAATTGGTTATATGCACTTGGTCTTCTTTTATCTTTTTCTTGTAAAGATTTATACTTACTCCATTGTTTTGCAGCAGCAGTAAATGTCATTCCTGATTGGATTTGTTTTCTAATAAAGAAATTATATTCAGTCATACTTCTTTTAGCAACTTTTTTTGCTTTAAGTTTAGCAAGTTCTGCTTTAAGCATTTCAATATCTTTATCTTGTTTTAGGTTTTTTGCTTTTTCTTTAGTAGCAATAATTTTTGCTTTAGCAACTTCTTTTTTGTTAGCAACTGCTTTTTTGTTAGCTGATTTAGCCATTCTTTTTGTAGAAGAAACTTCTTTCTTTACTACACTTTCTACTTTTGTTTGAGTTAAATTTGTTTCAGCCATAAATACCAATTGCTCCTATTTATTATCCACTACTATATGATAAATACGACAAAAACATTATAAAAAACCTTTCTATAACTCGAAAAAGTGAATAAACTAGCAAAATTGCCAAAATTGGCTTAATACTCAAAAGAATCAATAAAACTAACTATCCTTTTAAAATCAGGCTTTTACAAAAACCCTTGAAAACCCACCCTTTCCTTTTTGGATTTTTTCGGATTTTATAAGTTTTTTTTCTTCAAGATCACTTATAGCTTGACGAAGAGTTCTTTCTGCAAACTTTTTTTCAAACTCTTTATAAATTTCTCCAGAATTTACTCCACTTTTCTTTTTAACAAACTCAAGAACAATACTTTCTTGTTCAGAAAGATTTGAAATTAATTCGATTTTTACTACTTTCTCTTGCATAAATGCGGACCGAACATGAACTGGTTCTACTTTTTTTGAATTATTTCTTTCTGCAATTCTTGCCGACTTTAATAAAACATCAATTGCAATTCTTGCATCTCCATTAGTCTTTGAAGCATGTGCTGCACACAAACCAATTACGTTTGAATCTAAAGCATTAGGGAAAAAAGCAAATTTCGCTCTCTCACTCAAAATTTCTTTTAACTCTACATGAGTGTATTTTTCAAAATTAATTGAAGAAGCTCCAAGAGAACTTCTAATTCTATCATCAAGTTTTGTTAAAAAGAAATTATCGTTTGAAACAAAAGCTAAACCAATGTTTATTTTAAATTGTTCAGGGAGTCTTGATAAATCATACAAAAGCTTTTTTGAGTCCTCATTAAGTAATTGTTCGGCTTCATCAAAAATAATAAAAGGAATAATTTTTTTTGATTTTAGAACTGCAACAAACCTATCAAAAATTTCTTCAGTACTAAGTCCCCTTTCTGCAACAGGGTAACCAAAGTAATTTGTTAATTTTGCTAAAATTGTGTGTCTTGAAGAGTACTCAAAACAATTAATGTAAACCCCTTTAACTCTGTCAGAAAATTCTTCAAGTTCTTTTAGGACAAACTTTAGGGTAACTGTTTTTCCTGTACCTGGCGAACCATAAACAAAAACATTAGTTGGTTTTTTTCCTTGAGAGAGCGGTTTTAGACAAAAAACGAGTTCTCCAATTTCTTCATCACGAAAAGGTAATTTTTCTGGAACAAAATCTTGGTACAAAAATCGTTCATCCTTAAGAATGTGATTTTCATTAGACCCACTAAACACATTAGCCATAATGGAATAATACACTAAAAGAATAAAAGACTTGACAAGAAATTAAAAATTAATAAAAACGAGTAATTAACAAAATTAAGTGGCAAAATAAAATCTTAATCTAATTGAGATAAACAGTTATTAAATTTCTATTTCAAGAATTGTTACTGGTTTCTTTAATCCAAACTCGTTAAGCACAGTTTGTTTTACTTCCCCAATATAACCTTTCTTTCCACCTAAAACAACCTCTCCTGAATTTTCTCCAAAGAAAGGGAAAGTTGCCTTTTTTACCACTGCTTCTTTGCCCAAATATTTTGCTATTGAAACAAGAATTGATTTTATTTCAGTGAAATTAGTGTTTGAATGAGTTATTGCAATACACAATACGTTCTTTTGATTCACTCCATTTTCTTTTGTTGAGTCAAGTTCAAGAGTGGTTCCTATTTCAAATATTCTTTGAGGATATTCTTGGGATTTGTTTTTTGCAAGGAAAGACAAGATTTGAGGAGTCATTCTTTTTCTAAAAATTTGGTAATTTAGTGAAACAAAATTTGCTATTTCTACAAACTCTTCATTTTCTAAAAACATTTGTTTTTCTTGCAGTTCTCTTGAAGTTAAGTTGTATGTTTGAACTTCTTGTAAACCTAAACCAATTGCTCCTTCTCTTACAAAATCAGTGTATCTTGCTTCTTCACTTTGAGAACCCACTACATTCATTTCAATTTTTTGCGGAACAATATTATTGAAACCGTAAGAAATTAGTAAATCTTCTACCACATCAACCCAGTGAAGAATATCCCCTCTGTAAAATGAATACCCTACAATTATTTTATCACCAGAAATTTTTGGAGAGTACCTTGCTTTTTGTAATAAGTCAATAATTTCTTTGTCTTTTAATTCAATACCGATTTTTTTTAGCATTTCTTTTTTTGAGAAAGAAATTTTTTCTGTAGAAAAAGTTGGGGTAATTAATTTTTTTGAAAAGTAAGGAGTTTTATTTGAAGGGTAATTTACTGTGCAAGAATATATTTCTCCTCCTCTATCAGCAAGAGCCATGCACATTACTTCAAGAGCTGTTTCAATTGTTCTAAAATTAAATCCTGTGACTTCAACAAACAAATTTTTTGTTTTGGGAGTAACTTTTCCTGTTATTTGTGAATTAATTATTGGAGGCATTGATGCTACAACTTTTTTTGAATCAATAACCATGGGGTAAAGTTTTGTTCCTTCAAGTAAGTGCTTGTATGCTTTTCCTTTTTCGTGCTGGGTTAAAATTTCGCTTGGCCTCATTGGCACTTTCCACTCTAGCGGAATAAATTCTATTTCTTCATCTTTAAATCCTTTATAATTAATTGGAGGAGTCATTATGTCTAAATCATAAATTCCAATTGCTAGTTCTTTTCTTTTTCTTCCAAAATTTTCTCCTAACTTTTCTTGTAATTGAATCATTTGAACTAACAAGTTTTCATCAATTTTTATTCCTTTAATTACTGCGCAACAAATTAGTGGTCTAATTTTTTCTAAATTCTTGTCTACAAAAACATTGATGTTTGATTTTCTGGTTTTGTAATTAACTATTCCTTTTTCTTTTCCAGTTCTTGCTTTTAATTCTCTTGCTATTCCTTCAGTGCTCCATAGATCTGGACGATTTGGATCTTTACAATCAACTTTTAATGCATCCCCCTCGAGTGCGTCAACTTCTCCTTTAACAAATTCTAAAAGTTCTTCCATTTTTTCTTTTGAAGAAAATTTTATTCCTGAAAGGAATTCTAAATCTTTTATTGACACATCAATTTTTGGCATAAAATCAACTCACAAAAACTATTTCAAAAATACTCCTTTCGCATTTCTTAAGTATCCAACATCTTCTGAAAATAAATATCTAATATCTTTTATTCCAAGTTTAAACATTGCAAGTCTGTCAATTCCTGCTCCCCAAGCAATTGCTTGTCCTTTAATCCCTAAATTTTCTAACATTTCTGGTCTAAACATCCCGGCTCCAGCAAATTCTATCCAACCAAGTTCTGGGTGCTTTGCTGAAAGTTGAACACTTGGTTCTGTGAATGGATAATAATCTGGGAAAAATTTTACTTTCTCTGCTCCCGCAAATTCTATTGCAAAATCTTTAAGCATTCCAAGTAAGTGTTTGAAGTTTAGATCTTCTCCAACAACAAATCCTTCCATTTGGTTAAATTCAATTAAGTGAGTTGCATCCAAAACATCTGGTCTAAAACAACGAGCGATTGCAAAATATTTGTGAGGCATTTTTACTCCATCAACTAATTGTTTTGCTGAATGCGCAGTCGCATGCATTGCAGGAACTGCACGAGAAGCAATATCCTCGCTCCAATTATACTGCCAACCTTTACTTTTTGCTTTACCCCCATTCTCATGAGCAGATTTTATTGCAGAAACAATTTTTTGTTCAGGTAATTTTCCTTTTTTTGGTTTTAGCAATTGGTAAGAATCTGTCCAAGTACGTGCAGGATGATTTTGGGGTTGAAACAACACATCAAAATTATAAAATTCTGTAACAACAAGCGGAGAACTCATCTCTTCAAAACCAAGCGCAACAAGTTTACCCCTAATTTGTTGTAAAAATTGAGTGTAAGGAGTTTTCTTTCCTGCAAAAATAGGCGGAACCGGAGCACTAACATCAAAAACTCTACTAACATTTCCTGTAGACAAAACTTTTTGTGCTTCCACACCCTCTTTTGAAATTTTTATTAATCTTTGAGTAACAACTTTTTTTTCTACAAGTCCTCTTTTTTGTAAATCAAGTAATAAATCTTCTTTTACTTTTTTTCCATCAAGAACATCCCTTAAAGTGTTTTGTTCTCCAAAAGATTCTTGCTCACTAGCAACCCCAGTCTCTTCAATAGAACCATTTACTATCACAATGAATGCTTTTCTTTTGTTAATTCCAAGAGCAGCAGTAAATTCTTGTGAGGTTAAGTTTGATTGTTTTTGTAAATCAGAAAAAGTTGCTTTTCCTCCAAGTTTAGTTAGGGTTTCAAGAAAAATATTTTCAGGCATTCCTTTTGACAAAGCTAATTCTCCTTGAGTAGTTAGAACAAATTTTTCCACAGAATTCTCTTTAACTACCGCAAAACTTTTATCATTAAGCCAAGCCGTGGCTCTTCTAACTGAATCAATAGGTAAGGAAGTTAATTCTACAAAGTATTCTAAAGGAACCTCTTTATCTGATAATACTAAAAGAAGCTTTCTTTCAATATCACTTAACTCTTTAACTCGCTCAAGCATATGAAAAATAGAGAAATTTGTTATTTTAAAGCTTTTGATGAGCAATAAAACAAAAAGTAAAGATATTAAAAATAACCCTTACAAGAAGTACTTAGTGATTTTATGAGTGATTTGGATAAAAAGATAGATTTGTGGTACGGAAAAATACAAAAGAAAGTTAATGGAACAATAAGTGAATTTGTTGCATTCTTTTTCTTTGTAATAGCACTTGGTTCATTTATAACAATAATAATAGTAACACAATGGCCACAACACGCATTTTGGGTAGTACTAGCACCAGCATTAGCCGGACTCATTTCATACTATAATAGAACTTTTGCAACAATAGTGTTCCTTGCAATATTATTACTTCTGTTCGTATTATAAAAACTAAAATTAGTACAACAATTAACGAAAAGTAAGAAAAGCTTAAAAGTAAACAAAAAAAGCTTTTCTTATATGTTGAAAAATAATTTTAATTGTAATTCAAAAGGCTTTTTTTCATTCATAATAATACTAGCAATAATTTCAATTATTCTAATAACAACAATCACTATTAATAACTCAAACCAAAATTTAGAAAAAACTAAAAACGAACTAATCAAAATAGAAATATCTCAAAAAGAAAGAACGCTTATTGAAAACAATATTGACAAAATAATTGAAACAAAATTAAGAGAACAAATAATTTTGAAAAATTATAATTCTTTAAAAATTCAAAAAGAAATCAACTCAAAATTATTAACTTACTTACAAAATAAAGCACAAACCTGTGACACATTCTCTTCAACTAAAGGAGAACTATCCTTAAATTATTTAAACAATAATTCTACCACCTACGCGATTCAAAACGAGTACACAAATTATGGAGAATATTCTTACACCTCAAATTTAACAAAAAATACTCTTATTTGTAAAGAATTTGGAGAAAAAACAATAATTGAATTCAAAATTCCAATAAATTACACAACAAAAGTAATCAATTAAATTTTAAGAAAGTGAAATAATGAATTCCTTAGACGCGATCATTGCATTAGTAGTTCTTGTTGCAGGAATCGGTTTAATTTTAACTTCAATAATAAATGAAAAAGAAACAATTTTTGAAATAAACAATATTATTGAAACAAAAACAAATTCAGTTATTTGTGCAACAATAATTGACTCAATCTATTCCAATAGTGCAAAAACCTATAATGAAAAAATCTCTTGTATTCCTGAATCAAATAAATTAATTTCCAAAAAAGAAACTACTCAAAAAGAAAGTTATTCAATAACTACTTCAGAAAAAACTAACAACATTGAGGTGAAAACTCTTGACCATTACCTTGATTAAAGGAAAAAAAGGACTAATCTTTTCAATAGATGCTATGTTCTCTTTTGTAATAATTTTGTTTTCAGTATTTGGTTTACTCTACTTTATTTCAACAAACTATGAAAATCAAAAAGAAACCATTCAAGACTTTTATTTGATGGAAAAAACATTCCTCATCACTGATTCTTTAATAAAAAATAATAATCCAAAAAATTATTTACTAGGAAGCGCTATAATAAATCTTGACAAAAAAAGAACCCTAAGTAATGAACTAAAAAGAGAATACTTGCTTCTCGCACAAAAGTTTGAACTTGAAGATTTTTTTGTTAAAGAACTAACCTGGAGTAATGAAACTGAAACAAAAAAGATGATTTTGAGCGAAAAGAATTCAAACAATTGTATAAGTGCTAAAAGATTTGTAAAAATCGATGACAGAAAATCAATTATTGAATTAAAAGGGTGTTTAATTGAATAAAATTTTTTTAAACAAAAAACGACAACAAAATGGTTTTGTTTTGTCAATTGAAGCAGTCATATCCCTAACTGTACTAATTTTAGTAATTCTAACAATTTCAATACAAAACGAGGTTTCCTTAAAAGAATTATTAATTAATGAACAACAAAATGATCTTCTTAGAGTGTGGAGTAGTAACACTGACTTATTTGTCAACAATAATGAACTAATCAAAGATTGTGAGAAAATGTTTGGAAAAAATCTAACACTTTATGTAAATGAAGTAAAACTAATAGGCGAAACAAATTATCTTGTCAACAAAAACAACTGCATTTCAAACGAAGGAATTGTTATTGAAAAATCAACCCTGCTTGAGAAAAAAATTAAAATAATTGTTTGTGAATGAAAACGCAATTAAATCATTAAACAAAATTAAATTGTTTCAAAATTAATAAATGTTGAATTATTTTCTTTATACAATTTAATCATAAATTTTGTTTCAAAAAACTTCTCAAACGCTTGATTTGTTTTGCAAGAAAAAGAAAAACTCTTTTGAGGAGAAGAAACTGCTATGTTTGTTCCATCACTTTTGAAATTAATTGATTTGGAAGGGCCATAAGTAACTTCTTTGTATGAACCATTTCCGGCAAAACTAAATAAGGAGCATTCCTCTTTAAGTTGTTCTGAAATATTTTTTGCTAATATTGTGTCGTTTGCTAGAAAAAATCCTTCTAAACCATAACTAATTGCAGGAATTATTAATCCTAAAGCTGCAAAAAAAGCGGTGAGTATTAATAAATACTCTATTGAGGATTGTGCGCAAATTTTATTTTGCGCACTAAAAATATATTTTTTCCTCAAAATCTCTCACCAAGCAACAACATTTGAAAAACTAAATTTCATCAATTTTTTTGAAAACATCTCCTGCTTCTTTTTCTAATTTTTCAGCACCAGCTTCACTTGTCGCTTGCAATTGACTAACAAGCACTAGTACTACTGCCACTACTGCAGCTAAAACAATTATTAACTCAATTGAGATTTGTGCTTTTTCTTCTAAAAAAATATTTTTTGACAACAAAATCACCTAAAAGGAAGAGCGTTTTTGAAAGTATAAAAACGTTCACCATAATTCGTTAATTGACGATTGAACCAATATTTAATTTGTTGGAAAAGATAAGACAACTTTTCACTCCTTTGTTAATTATTTAAACATGTTGGAAACAGAACTTACTTATGAGTGAGGACAAAAAATCAATATTTTATTTTTCTCCACAAGAAAGAATTGATCTTTTAATTTCTTGGGTAACCCTAAGCATTGCTTTTGCTCTAATGATTTTTCCAATGATTAACCCAGATTCACAACTTGACCCTATTATGAGTATTCCTATTTCATTTTTAGCAGTTGGAACTGGATTTGTTTTTCACGAACTTGCACATAGAGAGGCCGCAAAACACTTTGGGTTTCACTCTGAATTTCGAGCATGGTACCCCGGACTTGCTTTAGCAGTTTTTTTAGTAGTAATTAGTGGGGGAAGGTTTATTTTTGCTGCACCCGGAGCGACATATTTTTTTGGAGTAAATGTCTCAAGAAAACAAAACGGCATAATTAGTATTGCAGGCCCATTAACAAATTTAATTATTGGAACAATTTTCTTTATATTATTACTATTTACAAAAGACATATTTTTAGGGACAATATTTTGGTTCACCGCAAGAACAAATTTTTGGTTCGCATTATTTAATTTGATTCCCTTTGGACCCCTTGATGGGTCAAAAGTTATTGCATGGAGAGGAGATTATTGGTTAATACTAACAGCCATCTCGGCAATAATGGTCTTTTTAATACTTTAAAATTTAGAAAAAATAAAATTATTTTATCCAACATAAGTTGGTCGATAATCTAGTGCAGTTTCTTTAAATTTTCCGTAAGCTTTTTCGCTCTCATCATCAATTGTTGGAGCAAGTTTAGCAAAAATAGTGTCAATATGTCTTTTAGTTATTGGAGAAGCTTTCATTTTGTTTTCACTTAGAACCAAAAGTGCTGCCTCTCTAATTAACCCGTCAAGATCAGCCCCCGAAAATCCTTTTGTTTTCTTTGCAAGTTCTTTTAGATCAATATCTTTTTCTATCATCACTCTTTTTGTAATAACTTTTAGTATTTGTTCACGTGCTTTTTCATCAGGTGCAGGAACCATAATCAATTTATCAATTCTTCCTGGCCGAAGTAAAGCTGCGTCAATTAAATCAGGCCTATTTGTTGCTGCAATAATTACTACATCCTTTAGTCCTTCCACCCCATCAATTTCTGTTAATAATTGGTTAACCATTTTTTCTGCAGAGTGATTCCCCACACTGCTTCCTCTTTTTGGTGCAAGAGCATCAAACTCATCAAAAAAGATTATACAAGGAGCAACTTGTCTTGCTTTTCTAAAAATTTTTCTTACTCCCTTCTCGCTTTCCCCCACCCACATACTTAATAATTCTGGGCCTTTTATTGAAATAAAATTTGCTTCAGTTTCTGTTGCTACTGCTTTTGCAAGCATTGTTTTTCCTGTACCAGGAGGACCATACAACAATACTCCTTTTGGTGGAGCTATTCCCATATCCTTAAATGCACTTGGACTTTTTAGTGGCCACTCTATTGCCTGTTTTAATTCTTGCTTTACTGTGTCAAGTGCTCCAATATCAGTCCACTTAATATTTGGAACTTCCACCGCAACCTCTCTTAGTGCACTTGGTTGAACATCTTTTAGTGCTTCAACAAAATCTTCTTTTTTTATTTCCAGTTTTTCTAAAACCTCTGCGGAAATTGTTTCTTCTTGTAAATTAATTTCTGGTAAATACCTTCGTAACGACTTCATTGCTGCTTCTTTTGCTAAGGCATTAAGATCTGCTCCAACAAAACCATGAGTAAGATCAGCAAAGAAACCTAAATCAACATTTTCATTTAGGGGCATTCCTCTTGTGTGAATTGAAAGAATTTGTTTTCTTGATCTTTTGTCAGGTATCCCTATTTCTATTTCCCTATCAAATCTTCCCGGTCTTCTAAGTGCTTCATCGATTGAATTTATTCTATTTGTTGCAGCCATTACTATTACTTCTCCTCTTCCTTCAAGACCATCAAGCAAAGATAAAAGTTGTGCAACTACTCTTCTTTCAACTTCTCCCACTACTTCGTCTCTTTTTGGAACTATTGCATCAATTTCATCTATAAAAATAATTGAAGGAGCATTGTCTTTTGCTTCTTTGAATAAATTTCTCATTCTTTCTTCTGCCTCTCCAACAAATTTTCCCATAATTTCTGGAGCAGATATTGAAATGAAGTGAACCTGTGCTTCATTAGCAACAGCTTTTGCTAAAAGTGTTTTTCCTGTCCCCGGAGGACCTTGAAGAAGAACCCCTTTTGGTGGAACTATTCCTAACTTTTGGAATAATTCAGGGTGCTTCATTGGAAGTTCAACCATTTCTCTAACTTTTTTTACTTGCTCATCAAGTCCACCAATATCCTCATAAGCAACTTTTGGAACACTTTCAAGAGAATCTTTAACTGGTTTTTCTTTTAAAAAAAATTGTGTAGTGTCTGTAACTTTTATTATTCCTCTTGGTTGAGTTTCAACAACCCTATAAATAAATCCTGAACCAAAAACACTAACCCAAACGTTATCCCCCATAGTTAAAGGTCGACCTAAAAAACTTTTTTTCAAAATTCTTTCATAACCAGAAGCGATAATTCTAACTTCTTCTATTGGAGCAAGAGTGATTCTTTTTGCTTCTTGAGGAAGTCCTTTTGTAACTTTGACCTTATCTCCAAGTGCAACCCCTGCATTGTGACGAATAAAAGAATCAGCTCTAATAATTTTTTTTCCTTCATCATCAGTTCTTGCAGGCCAAACAATTGCCGCAGTTTTTTTTGTACCCTCAATAACAACAATATCCCCTGAAGTAATATTTAGTAAGTTTTTTGTTTCCTTATCAAGAGTAACAATGTTTCTTCCAACGTGTGTTGGGTCAGGGTCCTGAACGAACAAATTAGCTTCAGGAACTTTTGGTTCAATAGCAGTAACCATAAAACAAAAGAACCCAAAAAGGATTAAAAAGGTAATTAAAATTAGAAAAAATCAAAAAACTAGATAAAAAAAATCAAATAAATATTTTATAATTCAAATCCGCCGTTTGGAATGAGTGAGAGAAATCTTTCTTGGGGAAAAATAAATCCTTTTTCTTCAAAAATCTTTTTTAGTTTCATTGCAGCTTTGTTCTTTTCCATTTGTCCTTGTTTTAATTCTACAAAAAAGGAACAGTGTTTTTTTATTGCAGAAAGAGGCCCACTCATTAGTATTTTTTCTTTATCAAAATATCCAATTGCACAAGAAAGAAGGGTTTTCTTAAACCAATTTCTTTCCCCATAAATCATAAATGCCCCAGTAGCTAAATGCTCTCCCGCCATTGCTGATTTTGAAACTTGTTCTGGTTTAACAGAATAAACGTCTGCTAAAACACGATTTTGTTCCCAAGCCTTTGAAAAAGTTACTGCAAAAATTGCAGCTTCCTTCATTGTACTTTCAGGAACGCTTTTTCCCATGGATTGAATAAAACAATGCGGAGCACCATACACTTCAGCATGGAAGTAAACATCAATTTCTTTCATTCTTTTTTTTACAATCTCTTCATTACTTCTAGCATCTTTCCCACCAACAACCAAAAAATCATCGCTAGAAAAAAACCATCTATACTTTTCAAACCATTTTTGAGTTCTCTCTATCTTAATAACTTTTTTTGGTGCATTCTCTTGTGCATTTTTTTTATTAGCTGCTTCAAGGGCTTTATGCAAACCAACTATAGTTCTTCTTGCTTCTTTTGATTTATTATAGTAAAGAGTCGCATTTTCTTCCAAGGTTTTTGATAAATCAATCTCAATATCCATAAAAACCACATTATTACTTTCGACAAATAATGAATAAGAGGGAATGTTTTTTAAGGAGTTAGCGAAATGAATTTGTTTAAATGAGTTCGACTAATGTTACAAGGAAAGAAAAAATCGGTTTATCTAGTTGTTGCTTTTTGGAAGAAAAAAAAGGTTGCTTTTTGTTTCTAAAAAGAAGTGCTTCCTCTTGTTGGGGAGCAAATAAATGGGATTTGCCTGGTGGAAAAATGGATCAAGGAGAAACTCCAAAAGAAACTCTAAAAAGAGAGGTAAAAGAAGAAACTGGACAAACAATAAAATGCCCCGAACTTGTAGGAATGGTAAAAGTGAAAGTAAAAAAGGGAAACAAAAAAATTAATGTACTAAAACTAATTTACCTTGCAAAAGGAAAAGGAAAAATAAAAATAAATGAAGAAAATCAAGAGTGCAAAATTTTAACTCTAAAAGAAGCCAAAAAATTAAATCTTGCCCCAAAAGTAATTAATGCAATAAAGTTACTTGAAAAAGAATGCTGAATTGAAGAATAAATAAAAAGCAGCGAACTAATCTAGTGCTGCTTCATCCCTTAAAATTTTTATTACTGAATCTGTTCTTGAACCTCTCTTAAAAATTGGTTCCGTTAAGTAAAACACTTGTCTATCTTTAATTATTTCATAATAATTTGGAATTTTTTTTACATAATTTTCTTGCAAATTTTTGTGATAAGATTCTACATCTTTATAAAATTGAAAACTCATTAAATTAAAATTCCCAGAACCCATTATTGAATTAAGTGCATAAACGTGAGGATCTTTTTTTACTGCTTCTAAAAATTTTTCTACTAGTTCTGGTTTTGAAAAATCCACTTGGAGTAATTCTACTGCTTCAAGTTTATACCCCAACTTCCAAAAAGCTAGTTTTGGTCCGTACCCACTAACAATTCCTTCTTTTGTTAAAAAGTCAATTGAACCTTTAATTGTAGCTAAGTGATATTTTGTTTTATTTTTTATTCGTCGCAAGTTTGGTTGAGTAGATCCTTTGTCAAGTAAAGCACTCAGTATGTTTAATCTAACTTCATCATTAATCTGCATTTTTTGAGCCATTTAACCAACAACCCCAATAAACACTACAATTGACGAAAAATACTTGTTTAATCCAAATAAAACCGTCAGAACTAATAAATAATAACACAAAAAAGTATTTAAATGTATTTTTTGTTACATCAAACCTTGATTAATACTTAATAAGAGTAGAGGAGTATAGTTAGTATTAATTATGAGTTTTAGAAGGAGGCGGTTAATGATAATGGGTGAATTAAGTTTTTAGCAAAGGAAGTAATAAGAATCGTGAAGTAGGCTCACCAGGCTTATTCTTATTGTAGAATTATTTCACGATTCTTATTATGAAAAAATCTATTTTTTAATTATTTTTGTATCAGTTTTTTTAATTGTTTTTTCTTTTTCAACTTTATTAGAACTAACTGAAGGCGCCGCAACAGGTTTTGTTTTATCTTCAACAGCACTCGTTTTTTCTTCCTTCTTTTTTCCCCAATCTTTTTTTGTAACACAAGTCATTGTTAAACACATTTTGTAACTCATTCTCCCATTTCTCACTTTAATTATTGGTGCCTTACATTCAGGACATTTTTCTTCAGTGTAAGTAATTGTTCCTTTTTGTGGAAGTGGAAAAGAATTGTTACATTCAGGATAAGCCGAGCAACCAACAAACCTTTTTCCAGATTTTCCTTTTCTAACAACAAGATTTCCTTTGCCACACTTTTCACACTTTGCCACGACTTGTGAAAAACGTAGTGCTGAACGAATATCTGAACCAACATCATTTTTGTTTTTTACTAGAAGATCAGTTACTTTTCTTAATTGATCTCCTGAATTTTTTACAACTTCAATTTGTTCTTTTTTTCCAGCAGCAATTTCATCCATTTCAGTTTCAAGGTTAGCCGTCATTTCAGGTTTTGTAACAATGTCACAGTGTTTTTCAAGGGAATCAATAACTGCAAAAGCAACTTTGCTTGGTTCGATGCTTTTGTTTCCTGAAATATAATTTCTTGAATAAAGTTTTTGAATAATTGCAGGTCGAGTAGATTTTGTTCCAAGATTTTTATCTTCCATTAATTTTATTAGAGACCCTTGAGAGTATCTTCCAGGCGGTTGGGTTTCTTTTTCAAGCAACTCTAACTTTTCAATATTAACAACATCATCAACTGCAAGTTTTGGTAAAATTACTTCCGAAACTTTACTATAAGGGTAAATTTCTTTCCAACCAAAAAATAAAATTATTTGTCCTTTTGAAACAAAATTTTCTCCATCAGCATCAAGCAGTACTGAAACGTTTTCTGTTTTTGCATCTTCGGAAAGTGTTGCTAAAAATCTTCTACAAATTAATTCATAAACTTTCCAATCTTCAAGAGTGAGTGCTTCTTTTTGTACCACTCCAACCGGATAAATTGGTGGGTGATCTTTTGTTTCTTTACCAGCAGAAGGAATTATTTCTTTTTGAGCCAATACTTTTGCAACATCATCTGCAATTTCTTTAACAGAAGCTAATTTATTTAAAGCATCTTTAAGGTCAAGAGATTTTGGGTAAGTAGAATTATCTGTTCTTGGGTAGGACGTAAATCCTCTTTGATACAATGATTCAGCTATTGACATTGCTCGTCCTGCAGAAAAACCAATTGCGGTTGCTGCCCTAATATATTCAGTAGTGTTAAACGGAATTGGTTTTTTTAATATTCTTACTTTTGTATCAATTTTTTTTACAATTGCTTTTTTTGGGTTTTTATTAAAAACAGTTAAAGCTTTTTGTTTGTCCCAAAACTTTTCTTCAACATGAAGTGCATCAAATTTTTCTTTATTTTTTTCACACTTTGCAACAACTTCCCAATATTTTTTTTGGTCAAACGCAAGTCTTTCTTTTTCTCGATCGACAATTAAAGCTAAAGTTGGCGTTTGAACTCTTCCCACACTTAAAAAATCTTTTCCAATTTGGCCTGATACGAGTGAAAGAAAACGAGTAAGCACTGCTCCCCAAATTAAATCAATCTCCCTTCTGGCATTTGCAGAGTAAGCAAAATTATAA
>CAZJVN010000006.1:0-24602 GCA_964549775.1 uncultured archaeon
AAAAAATAAAAAAGTGAAAATTAAAAAAAATAAAAAAAGTGAAAATTATGGCAAGTTTAGATAATTCAGTTATTGCAAGGTACGAAAAATTTGGTCACAAATTTGAAATAAAAGTTGATCCAGATTTTGCAATGCAAGTAAAACACGGTAAAGAAATAGAACTTGATAAATTACTTGCAACAGATCAAGTGTTTAAGGACGTAAAAGCAGGAGACCTTGCTAGTCCAGAACATATTACAAAAATTTTTGGTTCAATGGATATGAAAATAATTTCTTATAAAATAATAAAAGATGGAGAAGTGCAATTAACAACAGAACAAAGAAAACACTTGCTAGAAAAAAAGCGAGCGGAAATAATTTCATTTATTTCAAGAAACGCAATGAATCCTCAAACAAAAACACCACACCCTCCAATTAGAATAGAAAATGCGATGGAACAAGCAAAAGTACATATTGATGCTTTTAAGAGTACAGAGGAACAAGTAACAATAGTTGTGTCTGCAATAAGACACATTATCCCAATTTCTCTTGAAAAAATACACTTTGCAATAAAAGTGCCAACTCAATACGCAGGACGTGCATCAAGTATTATTCACAAATTTGAATTAAAAAAAGAAGATTGGTTAAATGACGGATCTCTTGCTGCAGAGTTTTTTTTACCAGTAGGAATGAAACAAGATTTAATAAATGACTTAAATTCAGTAACACATGGAGAAGTAATAGTAAAAATAATTGAATAAAAATAATTGAATAAAAATAATTGAATAAAAATAATTGGATGAAGTTTTTAGTAATTAAAAATTAATTAAATGGTTTGAAAAGTTGAAGGAGTTAAAAAGATTTTATTTTAATAAATTAAATAAAATTTATTTTTAAGAAGGTGAATAGATGAGTAAAAAGATAGTAGTTCCTGGAGAGTTAATCTCTGAGGAAAGAAAGCGACTGGGCAGTAATGTTTTTGTTGCTAATGGAAAAATATATGCAAAAGTCTTGGGAGTGTCAGATGTTGATAAAGACCAAGCTAGTGTAGTACCACTAGAAGGAAAGTACTTACCAAAACCAGACGATGTGGTTATTGGGGTTGTAACAAGAGTAGTTTTTGCAGGATATGGAATTAACTTAAACGCAAGTGTTGATTCTTTTATTCCAACAAAAGCGATGAGAGACCAACTTAGAGTTGGAGATGTATTAATGGCAAAGGTAGAATCAGTTGATGAATTAAAAGAAGCTGATCTAATTTTTCCAAGAAGACTAATTGGTGGAGAAGTATTTGAAGTTGTTCCAGTTAGATCTCCAAGATTAATTGGAAAAAACGGTTCAATGCTTGAAATCCTAAAAAAAGGAACAGGTTGCGAATTAATTATAGGAAAGAACGGAAGAATTTGGGCAAGAAACGGAAACATTGAGTTACTAAAAAAAGTAATAGCATTCATTGAAGAGAACGCTTACAAAAGTAACTTAACAAACGCTATCCAAGATTTCTTCGGAGTAACTCTTGAAGAAAAAGTTCCATTTAATCAACAAAGAAATGATAACAGAGTTGAAAGTGAAACTATTGAAGAAGAAAGTGAAGTAATAGATTATTCTAATGAAGGTGAATTAAATGAGTAAAGAAGAAATAGTAGATTATAAGAAAACAAAAAAAAGACTTGATGGAAGAAAAATGGATGAGTTGCGACCATTAAGTATCAAAGTGGGAGTAATTCCTAACGCTGATGGTTCAGCGTATTTAGAGTGGGGACAAAACAAAGTGTATGCAGCAGTGTACGGACCAAGAGAGGCTTTACCAAAGCACACACAAAACCCATACAAAGCAGTAATAAAAGCAGTGTATAGAATGGCTTCATTTAGTGTACCTGATAGAAAAAGACCAGGACCTAATAGGAGAGACCACGAAATTTCAAAAGTTTTATCAGAAGCTCTAGAAAAAGTAGTTTTCGTTAACCAATTTCCAAACACAGAAATTGCAGTAATGGTTGAAGTTGCGGACTCAAACGCAGGATCAAGAGTAGCATGCCTTGCAGCAGCTGCTTGTGCTTTAGCTGACGCTGGAATTCCAATGAAAGATTTAGTATCAGCAGTTGGAGTAGGAAAAGCATTCAACGAAATTGTGCTTGACTTAAACAAAGACGAAGAAGATGCGCCTGATGCAGTTGATGTGCCATTTGCAATAATGCCAAACACAGGAGAAATAGTTTTACTCCAAATGGATGGATTGTTAACAAGAAAAGAATGGGATAGTGTTTCAGCACTTGGAATAAAAGGATGTCAACAAGTGTATGAAGTACAAAAGAAAGCATTAACAGAAAGATTTACTGTTGAAGAATTAAACAAAAAAGCAGTAGAAAAAGCAGTTGGTGTAGAAATAAACTCTAACAAAGAAGTTATGAGCGAAAAAAAAGTTGATAAAAAAGAAAAAGAAGTGAAAGCCGAAAAAAAAGGTAAAGAAGACAAAGCAAAGAAGGTGAGAAAATGAGATCAACTGTTTTAGAATATGATATATCAAAAGTAATTGAACTAGCTAGAGCTGGAAAAAGAGTAGATGGAAGAGCTCTTGAAGAAATGAGAGACTTTAAAATCACTCTAGGAAAATTTGAAAACGCAGAAGCTTCAGCAATTGTTCAACTTGGAGAAACACAAGTAATTAGTGGAATAAAAATGTTAGTAGATAAACCCTACCCTGATAATCCTGATGAAGGAGCTATTAGTGTTGGAGCAGAATTACTTCCATTAGCCCACGGAGATTACGAATCTGGTCCACCCTCAATGAACGAAATTGAAATAGCAAGAGTGGTAGATAGAGGAATTAGAGAAAGTAAAGCAATTGACTTCACAAAACTTTGCATAAAAGAAGGAGAAGCAGCTTTTGTTGCATTCTTTGATTTCTATGCATTAAATAGTGACGGTAATTTGTTTGACGCAGGGAGTATTGCAGCAATAGCTTCATTTATGAATGCTAAAGTTCCAAAACTTGATGAAAACAATAAAATAATTCCTCACGAATACGCTGGAAAAATAGAACTAAAAAGAATTCCACTATTAACAACTTTTGTAAAAGTTGGCGGAAGAATTTTAGTTGACCCAACATATTTAGAAGAAAAAGCTGCTGAAGCAAGATTTTCAGTAGCAACAACAGATGATGGGTATATGTCAGCAATGCAAAAAGGAATCGGAGGTTCTTTTACTCTTGAAGAAATCAATTACATGATTGACACAGGGTACAAAGTAGCTAACGAGTCAAGAAAAAAATTGCTAAAAATGATGTAAATTGATTATAAATAAAAAAAGAAGGTTTTTTGTGTGAAATCGGTCAAATCCGATTTCCACATTTGCTTTTTTTTAAAAACAAAGCAGCTTTAAAAAGCTTTCTTTTTGGTATTTATGTATCAAAGCACATATTTAGTTATTAATTAAATATTTGATTTTAATATATTTGGTGAGCTTTATGAGTACAAAAAAAGTTGGTTCAACAGGAAGATTCAACGAAAGATACGGTGTTGGAATAAGAAAAAGAGTACTAAAAGTAGAACAAAAAATGAACAAAGTTATTAGTTGTCCATTTTGTAGTTTTTTAACAATTAAAAGAACCGCTGCAGGACTTTATGTTTGTAGAAAATGCGGAGCAAAATTTACTGGTGGAGCTTATGAAGCAGAAACCTTAATTGGAAAAACAATCAAAAAAATGATTGCACAAAAAACATTCCTTGAAGGATCAAAAGAATTAATTAAATCAACTGAAGACATGTCAGGAATGGAAAAAGAAGTAGCTGAATCAATAAAAGAATAAATAGATAATTATTATTATTTTAATTAAATTTGAAATGGTGATTAAAAAATGGCTTATAGATGTGCAAAGTGCGGAACAGAAGTACAAAACGTTTACGAAGGATTAGTTAGATGCGGTTCTTGCGGGCACAGAATACTCTACAAATTAAGAGAACCAATTTCAAAAACAGTAAAAGCTGATTAAAAAAACTGTTTGTGAGTTAAATGTATTTTTTAGAAATTGATATTGCTTTTGAAACAAACAACAAAGCAATGGATTTTTTTAAATCAATAAAACCAGAATTAAGTGAAAGTTTTAGTAGAAGTGAAACAAAGATTTTTTTGAAAAAGAATTCTTTGAAAACAAAAATTTCTGCGACTGACAAAACAGCTTTAAGGGCTTCGCTTAATTCATTAATTAAACCATTAATTTTATTTCAAGAATTGGAGGAATTAGAATGAATGCTAACGAGAAAAGAGCCTTGATTATGGACTTTGAGAGAAATAGACAACTTTTAGGAGCTGTATCTCAACAAAAGCAACAATTAAGTGTTCAAATAGAGATAATGAAAGCTTCTCTTGAAGAACTTTCAAAAACAAAAGAAAAACAAGTATACAAAGCTATTGGAAATTTACTTGTTCCAAAATCAGTTGATGAAATGAAAAAAGAAACTGAAGAAAGAATGGGTAGTTACGAGTTAAGATTAAAGACTGTTGAAAAACAAGAAGAATCTTTACTGAAAAAACTAAACGGACTAAAATCAAAAATTGAAGGAACTGAAGAATCAGCAGAAGACGATGATAAAAAAGATAAAAAATCAAAAAAATAATTCAATAAAATGGTTTTAGTAAAGAATAATAATAAGGTTTAGCCATTACATTAGAGATGGCTAAACTTGATTTTAAAAAATTAAAGAAAAAAAAAATTCTACTTTTATGTCATGAAAATGCCGACCTTGATTCTTTTTGTTCAGCAACAATTTTACAACAAATTTTAAAAAAACATAAAATAAAAAGTACAATTGGGGTTCCTTCTCATATCAACGAACAAGCAGTTATTTTTGCAACTAAAGAAAAAATAAATTTCTTGCAAAAACCTAACTTAAAAAGTTTTGATCAAATATTTTTACTGGATTTTAATGATTATGACCAATTAGGTTCCTTAAGAGAACAATTTGTGTTCTTACAAAAAAACAATTCTTTTTCAGTGATTTCTTTTGATCATCACGTTGTTGAAAAAAGAAGCATTGATGCTTCAAAAATAGGGGTTAGTAAGAAATATTCAACCACTCAATTATTATTAGATTTCTTTAAAAAAGATTTTGATAAAAAAATGTTTTTTTATGCGTGCTTAGGGATGCTAGAAGATACGGGGCATTTTTTAGTTGCAAACAAAAAACTTTTTGATGATTTTTCATTCTGTCTTGATAATTCAAATAAAGAATATTATGAAGTTTTAGAACTAACTAAACCTTTAATGGATAAGGGAAAGAGAATTGCTTTTCTTAAAGCTGCACAAAGAGCAAAAATAGTGGATATTGGAAATTTTGTTGCGGTATTTAGTAAGGTTTCTTTCTTTCAAGGTCAAGTCGCTACAAAACTACTCTCGTTTGGAGCTGATATATCATTAGTGTTTGGACAAGATTTGAGAACAAATAATAATATTCTTTCTTGTAGGGCAGATTCTTACTTTAAAGAAAAAAATAATTTTAATTTAGTTAGTGATCTTTTAGTAGAGTTACAAAAAAGAATTGGTGGAGAAATTGGAGGGCACTCTGGAGCCGCCATGTGGAAAGGAGAAGCTATTGAAGAAGTAGTGGAAAAAAGTTGTTTAGAAATAATTGAACAAAAATTAAAACAAAAAACAAAATAAAAAACAATTATTTTTTCAATTTTTTTGGTCAATTGTGACCTTATTTGACAAGATTTCTTTTTTTATTGTTGATTTAAATATTGTTTGATATATTTTATTATTAGGAGTGTGTTTGGATGGAAGATAATACTTATGATAATAAGGATATAATTAGATTGCCTTTAATTGGAGATGTTGCACCAGAATTTAATGCAAAAACAACAATGGGCGAAATTACTTTTCCTAGCGATTACAAAGGAAAATGGGTTATTTTGTTTAGTCATCCAGCAGACTTTACTCCTGTTTGTACTACTGAGTTTATGACTTTTGCTTCAATGCAAGAAGAATTCAAAAAAATGAATACTGAATTAATTGGATTATCTATTGACAGTATTTATGCGCACATTGCTTGGCTTAGAACAATAAAAGAAAAAATTGAATTTAAAGGAATGAAAAATGTTGAAGTAAATTTTCCTGTGATTGAAGATATTAGAATGGATGTTGCAAAAAAATATGGAATGGTTCAACCAAATGCTTCAAACACTCAAGCAGTAAGAGCAGTTTTTATTATTGATGATAAGGCAAGAGTAAGAGCAATCCTTTACTATCCTTTATCAGTTGGTAGAAATATGAATGAAATTAAGCGTTTAGTTATAGCTTTACAAAAAACTGATAAAGAAAATATTGCAACTCCTGCAAATTGGCAACCTGGAGAAGATGTAATAATTCCAACTCCTGGTTCTTGTGGTTCTGCTAAAGAAAGAATGGAGTCAAAAGAAGAAGGAAAATACTGTTTAGATTGGTTTATGTGTTTTAAAAAAGATAAACCCAAACAGTAATTATTTTTGAAAACTAAAAAGGGCCAAAGTGGTCCTTTTTAATTATTTTAAATAAACAATAGTATTTCCTTTCTTAATTTTTGTTCTTTCAGCATATTTTAATAAGTAATGAATTGTTGATTTTGGAACATCAGTGATTCTTTCAATATCTCTAATACTTTGAAAATCTTTTCTTAGTTCCACTATTTCTTTTATTTTTTCAAGAGGCAAATCAATTGGTCTTCCTCTTCTCTTTTCTATACTAATACTTGCTCCTTTTTCTTTAATCTTTTTTTGAGTTTTCTTAGGTAATCTTTTTAGACAGGAAGAAGAGAGAGTTATTTTTGTTAAAGCTCTATTATTTAATAACCATTCAATTTTTTCTCTTTTAATTGGTCTAATTAAATGTATTTCAGTTAAGTCTTTTGGAGTTGCTGTAATATTAGTGCTTTCTGTTATTGCGCATTTCATAAAAAATCCCGTTTTTTTAATTGACTTTTGACTATAATTTATTGTTTTTTCTCTTTAAATATTTTCTTCTTTAACCCAACCACTATTTTTTTGCCAGGAATCCTTTTAGTTATCCCTTTAATGGTTTTTACACTTATCTTGGGTTTTACCTTCTTAATAATCTTTTTTGTTATCACTTTTTTGAGTTTTTTTGTATTTAATCTCTTTTGTAATTGGTTTTTTGTGATATATTTTAGGCCTTCAAGTAGTTCTTTTCTTTTTAAATGATCCACTGGTTTTTGAGAATAAATGTTTGGCCCTGCCCAAAGAATTTCTTTATGCTTAATAGCTTTAATTAATTCTTCAACATTTTTTGGTTGTTTTTTTAATTGAATAACAGAGCTTCCAATTGTTCTTGGATAATGTGCATCGCTTCCAACAGTAATGTAAGTAGCATTACTTGAAAAAATAATTGCTTTTCTTACTCGATCAAGTGTTTCAAGAGCAATATGTTCTAATTGGGTTTTTATTTTTGTAGAACTATTGAGGGTTAAAATTCTTGTAGCTTTACTTTTATCAATTATGCTGAATAGGGTGTAAAATCCTTTTAACCATTTACTTCCAAAAACAAGTCCATTGGCTGATCCAAGCATTCCATTATAGTATTCAGTTCCAATTTTGTATTTTTTTAATAATTTTTTTGTTTCATTTTCTCCAAGTATTAAACAGGTTGAATCCGTTTTGTACCCGTATGGATGAGCAAAGCTTGCCATTAAATCATTTTTTTTAATTATCTTAAGTGCGTCTTGTATTGGTAAATTAATTTTTTGTAATTTTGGTATTTTATACAATGAATCATCTTTTCCATAAATTAATAAGTGCCCTGCAGTGGTTTTTGCTTCCATTCCTGGCAAGAGAATTATTCCCTCTGGTTGAATTAGTTTTAGTTTTTTATAAGCAAGAGCTGGGTTATATTCAACATGTTCAGTTATTGCTACTGAACACAGTTTTTTCTCTTGTACAGCTTTCCACCAATCTTTTGGTTTTATTTTCTTTTCATTTAAATGTGTGTGTAAATCTACTAAGAAAAGATTTTTTTTCATAACAATAATGATATTTTCTTTCTTAAAAGAGTTTTTGTCAGTTGATTTTTTAGTGATTTTCGTAGGGTTTTCTAAAAAACTCAATTTATTTCTTCTCTGCTTTAATTTCTTTTTTTCCAAGCATGTAAGGCCATAGTGCTTTTGGTATTTTTATTATTCCTTCTTTAGTTTGATGATTTTCAATTATTGCCCGTAACATTCTTGGAATTGCAACTTCAGTTGCATTGAGGGTGTGTAAGTATTCTTTTTCCCCGTTTTGTTTTTTGTATTTAATATTTAGTCTTGTTGCTTGGTAAGTTGTACAATTACTTATTGAGTGGGTTTCAAAGTACTTTCCTTCTCTTGGTGACCAAACCTCAATATCATATTTTTTTGCAGCAACTACTCCAATGTCTCCAGTACAAACATTTACAATTCTATAAGGTATTTCAAATGCTTTTACTAGTTCTTCAGCATTTTTTAACATTTCTTCGTGCCACTTTTTGCTATCTTCTGGTTTACAAAAAACAATTTGTTCTACTTTGTCAAATTGATGTAACCTAAATAATCCTCTTTCATCAAGTCCGTGTTTTCCAGTTTCTTTTCTAAAGTTCATAGTGTAACCTGCTTGTACAATTGGTAATTCTTTTTCATCAATTATTTCATTCATTAGCATAGAAGTAGTGGATGTTCACTAGTTGCTATCATGTAATGATCCTCTCCGTCAATTTTATACATTACATTTTCAAAATCTCCAAGATCAGTTACTCCTTCGTAAGATTGCCTGTTCATCATGTAGGGAGGAATAATTAAAGTGAATCCTTTTTTTGTTAAATTTTCTATAGCATATTGGACTATTGCCATGTTTAGTAATGCAAGGTCTCCTTTTAGCGCGTAAAATCCTTCTCCAGAAATTTTTGTAGAATTTTTAAAATCGACTAGTCTCATTTCTTCAATTAATTGTCCGTGGTGTTTTATTTCAAAGTCTTTTTTCTTTGTCTCTCCCCATTTTTTTACTTCAATGTTATCTGCATCCCCTTTTCCATAAGGAACACTATCTTCAAGCAGGTTTGGTATTCTAAGTAAAACATTTTTGTTTTCTTCTTCAAGTTTTTTCATTTGTTCTCCTTTTTCTTTTAGTTCTTGTGGTAATTTTTTTGCTTTTTCCATTAGTTTTGTAGTATCTTTTTTAGCAGATTTTGCAATTTTTATTTCTTCAGTTACTTTGTTTCTCTCTTGTCGTAATTCATCTACTTCTTGTTTTAATTTTCTCCATTCTTTGTCAGCTTCTACCCAAGCATCAAGTTTTTTGATAATTTCGGGTTGTTGTCTTTTTGTTAAGTTCTTTTTAACTTCACTGTAATTTTCTCTGATTACTTTTGGATCAATCATAAGGTTCACAATTTTTGTTTATTTGTTCAATTATGCTATAAATATAATTTCCCTCAAATCTTTAAAACCCCTCTTTTTAACTAAAAAGGGAGTTTATTTAGATTATTTTCTCTGCCCAGATAAAGTGTTTAGTTTCTTTAAATCCCTTGCTTTTCCAAAAAGTTCTTGTTTTTTTGTGGTGTTCTTCCTCAAGAATTTGAATATAGTGAATCTTCTTTGATTTTAACTTGGTATAAAAACGTTTTAAGAGTAAGGTGCCGATTCCTTTGTTTCTAAATTTTTTATTAATAGCAATATTATCAAGCATACACCACCCACCAGAATGATGAGACAAGATTTTTGCAAACAAAAATCCTAATATTTCTTTATTTTCTTCTGCAACCAAAAATAGGTTCTCATTTTTGTGAGATATAAATTCTTTTAATTCATTTTTTTCATGGAAGTGCAGTTTTTTTGAAAAATCAAGTTCATGAACACTTTTTCCAAGTTCATAAATTTGGTGTATGTCAATTTTTGTTGCATTTCTGATTTTCATTCTTTCACCCTAATAGTTTCCAATATATTTCTCGGTCAGTGTATTTATTGTTTACTTTGCTGTATTTTTTCATTATTCCAATACTTTTAAACGCAATTTTTTCTAGTGTTTTTTTGCTTGCGATATTTTTTGGATCTACTGTCGCTTCAATTGCGTGAAGTTTTATTTTCCTTTTCACAAAGAAAATTGCTTTATTTATTATTTTTGTTGCAAGTCCCTTTCCTCTATATTTTTTACTAATAGCATAACCAACTGCTCCGCGTTCATCTTCTTTACTAATATTGTAAATATCAATTATTCCAATTTTTTCTTTTCCAAGTAAAGCAATCAAATAGTATCTGTTTTGTTTTTTTGCTTGCGCAGCATAACTTCTGATTTTTCTTTTTTGGTCCTCAATAGTTTTTGCTCTTAACCTATCAAGAATATATTTTTTACAATCCTTATCTTGCATTAGTTCGTAAACAAATTCTGAATCCTCTTCCGTTGCTAGTTTTATTGTTATTTTCATAAAAATATTAGTGCTTAAGTGTTTTTATTTAGTGTCTCTTGGATTTATTGATAATTGTAGTTACTGTGAGGAAAGGTTATTTTTTTCTCCATGTTAATTTTTTCATTGTCAATTATTTTTAGTGTGGTATGTAACTTGTTTTCTAAAAGATCAGTTTCTATTGGGAGGATATTTTCGGTTTTATAAAATTCATCTAATTTGATTTTATATTTTTCATGATTTTTTCCTTTTTCAATAAAGTTTTTTTGTACAGTCCCCCAATTTTTTTTAACAAATTCTGCAAGTTTTCGTGTTTCAAATAGTTCAATTTTTTCGTTTTTATTTATGATTAATGTCCAATCTGAAGAATTAAGTAATCTTCTTTTTCTTGTTCTAATAATTATTGCATTTTCTCCAAGGTCTCCAAAAGAAAACTTTTGATCAATTCTTGTGCTGCCAAAAATATAATCAATTCCTGTAACATTATCCTCGATTGGTCGCATATTAGTTGGTTTTATTTGAATTAATTTTTTTCTTAATTCGTTTTGGACTAAACAAGTAGGATTAATGTTTCGCATTTTTTTTGCAAAAGATTTTTTGCGTGAATTTCTCATCTTTGTTACTATTTCTAAAAGTTGCTCGTATCTAGTGTAAGGCAAATCGGCATACATTGGCAATAAGTTGGTTGATTTTTCTAGTTTATATTATTTTGTTTGTTTTTCATTTTTTCTAAATTTTTTTTAAAAAACAAATATTTTTATTCAGAATGAGCATTATTATTTCTGTGCTTTCACTATTTTTTGGCACAATTATTCTTCAAATTTAATTTTTCCGATTACTTTTTTGGCACTCTCAAACTTTTTATCAAATTCGTCATAAAATTCATTTGCGTATTTTATTAAATATTTTTCTTTGCATTCGCCACACAAATTTTTTCCACTAATACACTCGTCATACATTTGTTTTAGGGTTTTGTCGTCTTTAATAAAATGATTTTTGCAGTATTCATAAGCTGTACATTTTTCTGCCTCTCCCCCTTTTGCTTTTTGTTCTTCTTTTGTAGCTTTTCCTCCAGTAAGGGTTTTTTTTAATTTTTTTTCAAGTTCTTTTCTATCTTTTTCTGGTATTTCTATTTTCCCCAATTGTTCATTTTTACTCATCTTAAATGATCCATCAAGTGAGGAGGTGTATTTGTTGTAACTTGCGCTTGGCAAGAAGAATCCGTATTCTGTTTTTAATCGTCTTGAAATATCTCGTGACATTCTTATGTGTGGGGCTTGGTCTATTCCTACTGGTATTACTCCCGGCATTGGTTCATTTAATTGTGGGTGTAATATGTCTCCCATTTGGGTAAATGCACTCATTACTTTTGAAGGGTGAACTGAACCATAAATTGCACGAAATTCGTTTTCAGTAACTTTTTGTGAACAAACGGTTGCAAGATTACTTACAGTTTTATTTTCGCTTTGAAAATAAAATATTGTTTTTTTTGGATCTAAGCCAAGTGCAAGGTATGCAGGTATGTGAAAGTTTAATGCCCTTTTTTTTCCTTCTTGAATTGTCACTCCTCTTGTTGCTTGGGATTCTACATCTGCAATAAGTACATAAGTTATTGCCCCTTGATCTTGATAGTATTTTACTTGTTGGATAATTGCTTCTGTTCCTAAGTGTATCTTTTCTGCAGAAGGCATTATTCCGGTTAAACAGTAGAATTTCTTCTTGTTTTTTATTGCTTCTGAAATAACATTTAGATCTTGTCCACCAAAAATAATTCCTCGCTTCATTTGTGTGCTTGGATTTGGCATTATTGAAATATCAAATTCTTGCATCCCAAATTCTCGTATGAGTCTTGAATAATCTTCCACGAGAGTATTTCCCCATGGATCAACCATTACTTTTTGTTTTTCATCCATAATTTCACTTTCTTGTTTTTCGATTTTTTTAAGATTTTCAATAGCACTTTTATTCATATATTCACCCTACTAGTGTTTTTAATTCTCTCGCAAAAGCTAAAAATTTGTGAATAATTAATAATTTTATTAAAAAGATTTATTTTTTTGGAATTAATTTTTTGATTTAGAATTAGTTTGATTTTTGTCAGGAGCCCGAGCCTGGTGAGCTTACAATAAGAGACTCCAGACAAAAAAATCAAATTTCATAATAATTGTTACAGATTTGTTCTTTATAAAGGGTTTTTTGATTTTACTGTAATAATTTGTACAGGTTAGTTTTTAGGGTTTTATCAAAATGGGTTGTTATTTTTTATTAATTAATTTTTTTATTAATAGTTTTTTTAATAGTTATTTTGTCTATTTCTTATGATTAATTCTTTCATGTGCAATATTTGTTGTTCTAATTCTTTTACATAAACTTCTCTAAACTTTATTCTTTGTCTTTTAAGTTCTTCAAGTTCTTTTTCTCGTTCGGATATTAGGTTAGTTACTTCTGCTACAAGGTCTTTTTCAGTAAATATTTCAAGTGTCATTAAAGGAGTATGTAGTCTTGGAGAAACATTATGAAATACATCAGTTAATAATTTTGATTTTTCTGTCATTTTTGTTAACGCTTTCCCTCTGTTTGCAAGTATTTGTACTGCTTCTTTTGTTTTTTCATATCCTCCAGTTTTGTAACTATTAACTAAATCTAAAAGTAAAACAGTAATGTCTGGTCTTAGTCTTATTTTTGTTCCTGGAATTAGTTGGTTTGGTTTTTGGAGAATTATTGAAGAAATTATTTTTCTTTGTTGTTCGGTTAAATCATTTTTTCTAAATGGTTTCATTAAATATTTTCTAACAAGTCTTGTAGAAATATCAGTTGCGGACACTGGTATTTTTTCCCCAAGTATTTTGTCATGGGAGTTAATTTTTTCAACATAAGCTGGATTGGTTTTCATTTCTTTTTGTTCTCTCATTCTTTCAACAACTTGTCTTAATTTTTTTCTTGTAATTCCGCCTCTTGATCCTAACAAAATTGCGGGTCCGTCGTATCCAGTTAACCTTACTTTTTTTCTTTTTTCATTGAACATGGTTTGTTTTTTTATTCTTCCAGTTGGTTTGTAAGGCATACAATAATTGTGTTAGTGGTTGTTTAAATTATTGTCGTTTTTGGTCAATTATTTTTTGTGTGTTATTTTGCTAACCTTTTTAATCCTTATTTAGGGTTATTTTGTTTATGGATAATGATCTTGTAAAAGCAAAGAAGGATAATTTACGAAAACTTCGTGATTTAAAGATTAATCCTTATCCTTACAAATTTCTTGATTCAAACAAAGCAACTGTTCTAAAAGAAAAATTTAAAGATCTAAAAAATGAAGAGTATGGAAGTGAAGTTAGTTGTGCTGGTAGAGTAATGGCTACTAGAAGTTTTGGTGCGATTAGTTTTTTAAAAATTAGAGACTCTACTGGGGACATTCAATTCTTTTTAAGAAAAGGTGAAACACCAGATAGTGTTTTTTCATTAATGACTTCTATTGATTTAGGAGATATTGTTGGAGCTAAAGGAAAAATTTATCGAACACAAAGAGGGGAACTTTCAGTAATGGTTTCTTCTTTAGAAATTTTGTGTAAATCAATTCTACCTCTCCCAGAAAAATTCCATGGACTTCAAGATATTGAGATAAGACAAAGAAAAAGATATTTAGATTTAATGATGAATCCTGAAGTGAGAGAAGTTTTTGTAAAAAGATCAAAAATTATTTCTGCTTGGAGAGAATTTTTGGATAAACAAGGATTTTTAGAAGTAGAAATACCAACACTTCAACCAACTTATGGAGGGGCGAGTGCTCGGCCTTACACCACACAAAGTAATGCGTGGAAATCAACTTTTTATATGAGTATTTCTCCAGAACTTTATCTAAAAAGACTTTTAGTTGGAGGATATGATAAAGTTTATACTGTTTGTAAAAATTTTAGAAATGAAGATGTTGATAAAACTCACAATCCTGAATTCACTATGTCGGAATTTTATTGGGCTTACGCTGATTTGAATGATATGATTGATTTAACAGAAAAGATGGTTGAATTTATTGCACTAAAAGTTAATGGAACTACAAAAATAAATTATCAAGGGGTAGAACTTGATGTTAAAGCGCCTTGGAAGAGAATAAAAATGATTGATGCACTAAATGAAAAATTAAAATCTGATGTTAGGGACATGACTGTGGAAGAACTTTATGATATTGCTTTACGTGAAGGACTTGAAGTTAATGCTGATGAAAGAAAATGGGGTCTTTTAGTTGCAGAACTTTTTGAACATTTCTGTGAAGCAGAACTAATTCAACCAACTTGGGTTACTGAATATCCAAAAGAAACAACGCCTTTATGTAAACCTTCAAGAGAGGATAAAGAGAGATTAATTGAAAGAACAGAATGTTACTTTAATGGACACGAACTTTGTAATGGTTACTCTGAATTAAATGATCCAATTTTACAAAGAAAATTCTTTGAAGAGCAAAAAGATCAAGGTCGAGCAAAAGGAGAAAACCATCCAATGGATGAGGACTTTCTTGAAGCAATAGGGTATGGAATGCCACCCGCTGGTGGAATGGGTCTTGGGATTGATAGACTAGTAATTTTCTTAACAAATTCTGCAACAATAAAAGATGTAATATTCTTCCCACAAATGCGACCAGAAAATAACGAAGAACAAAAATAAGAAAAATTAAATTAAAAAGTAACTAATTTATTTTGCTTCTACAATAATTTCTTTTCCAAAAGTTAAGTCAAGTATGTTGTGAGTTGCTTTGATTTCTTTTTCAACATTTTTCAAACTTTCTGGTGCAACAGCTTTTTTTATTGGATCTTTAAGTGAAAGGGTTGCATCTTTTTTTGCTTTCCAAATCGCTGAATTAAAATCCATTAATTCTTGAGTAATTATTGTTGTTTTAGTTCCAGTAATTTTTGGCCACTCTTGTGCATGAACATTTGCATTGAACATTTCTCTATAAATATAATAATTCATTGCAGCATTTACTGGAGCTAATACTTCAAGAAGTGATTTTAAAACAGTTCTAAGTGTTTTTATTGCAGCATTTCTTTCCATCTCACTAAATTTTGTTGTTGCATCATTGTTGTATGCTCTTCTTTTAACAATTTCAACATAGTTTGATGCAAATTCGTCCTTGATAAAATTAATTGCACGAACTGTTGGGTTATGAAAGTCATATTCTTTATATCCTTTAGTTGCTTCTTCCACAATTTTGTCAGTTTCGCTTAAGATCCATTTATCTATTTCCATTAGTTCAACATTTTTTTCTTGTTCAGGGGTTAATTCAAACATTGAAACAAATTTTGACACATTCCAAAGTTTGTCAATCATTTTTCCAGCGTTTTGTATTCTCTCAAAAGAGCATCTAAAATCTGTTCGATCCAAGTTTCCTTCTGTTGCGCACCAAATTCTAAAAGGGCTTGCTCCATAATTTTCAAGTATTTTGTGAGGGTCAATACTGTTTCCCTTACTCTTGCTCATCTTATATCCTTTCTCATCTACAATATGGTGATGGATCCAAACATCATCAAAAATAATTTTTCCAGTTAGTAAATAATCTTTTAATAAAGTAAAGTATAACCAAGTTCTAACAATTTCTTTTCCTTGTGGTCTTAGTGAACAAGGAGCGTGTTTGTTAAATAATTCAGGGTATCTTTCATAACCTAAAATATAAAGTGGAGAAATACTTGAATCAAACCAAGTATCAAACACTCTTGCTTCTCCAACAAATTCGTTAGAATCAGTGTTTCCACATTTACAAGTTCCAGTAAATTTTTCTTTCCATGGTTGAACATACTTTCCTTTTTCTGCTAAAACATAATTTCCACATTTTTTGCATTTCCACATGGGAATGTCTGTTGCATAATATCTTCTTCTTGATATTGGCCAATCAATTGAAACCGAATCAATCCAGTCAAGTAATATTTGTCTTGATTTTGGAGAGTAAATTGTAACAGTATTTGCGATCTCTCTCATTTTGTCTTTGAACTCTAATTGTTTTAAATAAAATTCTTGCATTTCTATAAATTCAATAGCGGCTCCGCTTCGTTCACTCACTGGAGTTCGGTGGGCTGCGGTTGGAGTAATTTTTTTTAATAATCCAGAATTTTGCATTGATTCAACAATTTTTTTTCTAGCTTCAATAATTCTTAGGCCTGCTAAGTCGCCAGCATTTTCATTCATTGTTCCATCTTGTTTTAGTGCAATTATTGGAGTTAACTTTTGTTCCATAAAAAATCTAATGTCAGTTAAGTCTCCATATGAACACATCATCATTATTCCTGTCCCTTTATCTATTTCTGCAGAAGGGTGAGCTTTGCAAGGAACTTCTTTGTTAAAGTAAGGAGTGATTAATGTTTTTCCTTCTAAGTGTAGATATCTTTTATCTTCAGGATTAAATATTACCATTGCGCATGAACAAATTAGTTCAGGTCTTGTTGTTCCAATAATTACTTCTTCATTTGTTTCTTTCACTTTGAAAACAATATCATGAAAGAATCCTGGTCGGTCTTCATAAATTATTTCTGCGTCAGATACAGTGGTTTGTAATTTTGGATCCCAGTTAACAACTTTATTTGCTTCATAAATTAATCCTTTATTCCAAAGATCAATGAATGTGGCTTGAGTTACTGCACGGTAACTTTTTGAATCAGTTTGATAAACATCCCCCAATTTTTCTCCTTCTTTCCAAGAGTTAAACATTATTCCGCACTTTGCAAAACTATCAATACTCTCTGCACTAGTTTCATCGAGTAATTTTCTACAAAACCCTACTGCTTCCTCTCTACTTAATTTTGTAAAATCGACTTTGAATTTTTTTTCAGCACTGATCTCTATTGGTAAACCATTTTGATCAAGCCCAAGTGGGAAAAGTACTTCTTGACCTATCATTCTTCTATATCTTGCAATAAAATCCATTATAGTGTAGGTGCTTGCGTGGCCTATGTGTACTGGGGAATTAATGTAGGGTGGAGGAGTGTCAATTGAGTAAACTTTTTTTTCTGTATTTTCATTAAATTTGTAAGTTGCGTCTTTTTTCCATTCTTCAAAAATGGTTAACTCCATTTCTTTTGTAAATGATTTTTCTTTGATTTGCATTAAGTTCACTCTTGTTTATTTGTATTGAATATTTACCTTATATAAAAAAACACATAAGGGACTTTTTATAAATCTTATTTTAACACTAAAAAAGTCGTTTTTTAGCTGGTTTTATTTTTTAGTGAAAATTTTGGTTTTATTCAAAAATTCTAGTTCTTTGACGATGGATTGTTCCATGTTTTGTTGTTCTTCAAGACTAACTAGCCAGCCGTTCACTTTTATTAAAGAAGCACGTTCTAGATCTTTAATTACTTTATCAAGTTTTGATTCGCAATAATTTGCAAAACAAAGTAACTCTTCTTTTGTGTAATGTTTCTTTTCGTGAAGCAAAAATAAGAGTAATTTTTTGTGGGTCTCATTAAAGGAACTAATTTTTTCAGCTTTTCGAAGGTAAGCATTTTCAATAACACTAAGAGTCAAGAAATATCACTAATTAAAACTACTAATTTTTTGAGTTAATATTATTTAAGTTGAAAATTTTTAAAAAAATGGTTTTATTTTTTATAAAATAAGAAATTGATTTTTTATCAACTTTTTATTTGATTTTTCTAAAGCCCTCTTTTTTGGTTTTTAGAAGAAAATAAAGGTTTTTTTAAGCTTTATCTATTAATTTTTAGTTATTAGATTGGTGTTTTTTTGTCTGGTTTAGATATTGCAAAAAGTAAAAGAATTCTTGTTACAAGTGCATTACCTTATGTAAATAATGTTCCTCACTTAGGAAATTTAGTTGGTTCTGTTTTGAGTGCGGATGCTTTTGCAAGATTTATGAGAGTAAACGGAAAAGAAGTTTTGTTTGTCCTTGGGACGGATGAACATGGAACTACTGCAGAAGTTAAAGCAATGGAAGAAGGGCTTACTCCAAGACAACTTGTTGATAAGTATTATGCAATTCACAAAAATATTTATGATTGGTTTGAAACGAGTTATGATTGTTTGGGGAGAACTTCAAGTAAAGAGAATGCTAGCATTGCTATTGATATTTTTAATGATTTATACAAAAACGGTTTTATTAAGGAACACACAATTACTCAACTTTATTCTGAGAAATCAAAAAAGTTTTTAAGTGACAGATTTGTTGAAGGAGAGTGTCCTTATTGTCATGCAAAAGGAGCAAGAGGGGATCAATGTGATGCTTGCGGAAAACTTTTAGAACCAAGTGAATTAATTAATCCAATTTCAAAAATTGATGGAACAACACCAGTGCTTAAAGAAACAAAACACCTCTACATTGATTTACCAAAAATTGAACCTGATTTAATGAAATGGTACAACACTACAAAAAGTAAGTGGAGTAATGTTGCGGTGGGGATTACTGAGCATTGGTTAAAGCAAGGATTAAAAGAAAGATGTATTACTCGTGACCTTGAGTGGGGAATAAAAGTTCCTCTTGCTGGTTGGGAGAACAAAGTATTTTACAGTTGGTTTGACGCGCCAATTGGATACATTGGGATTACTATAGAAAATCTTAAAGAAGATTGGAAAAGTTGGTGGATGAATGAAGATGTCACTCTTTACCAATTCATGGGAAAAGATAATGTTCCCTTCCACGCAATAATGTTCCCTGCATTTTTGATTGGAACAAAAAAGAATTACAAATTAGTTGATTATTTAGCTTCAACTGATTATATAAATTATGAAGGAAAAAAGTTCTCAAAAAGTAAAAATCTTGGAGTGTTTGGAGATAATGCACAAGAGACAGGAATTGCACCAGACCTTTGGAGATATTATTTATTTAGAGTGAGACCAGAAACCGGAGACACTCAATTTGAGTGGAATGATTTTGCAAGTAAGGTAAATAATGAACTTGTAGGAAATTTTGGAAATTTTATTAATAGAGTAGTTTCTCTTGATGAAAAGTTTTTTGCAACAAAAAAACCAAAAGGATCAAAAAAAGAATTACTGGAATCTGTAAGACCTTTAGTTGAAGAATATAAAACTCTTTTTACAGAAGCAAGAATTAGAGACGCTTTAACAAAAGCAAACGAAATTAGTGCGATAGGAAATAAGTACTTGCAAGAAAAACAACCTTGGATTACAATAAAAACTGATGAAGCTCTTGCTGCAGCAACAATTGCTGAATGTGTTGATTTTTCAAAACTTTTAGCAGTATTATATTACCCATTTGTTCCAAATGCTTGCGAAAAAGTTTGGAAGGTTTTAGGAGAAGAAGAAAATATTATTCAAGTTGGAATAGAAGGAGCATTTTTAGGAGTAAAAGAAGAGACAGAATTAACAAAAGTTGGGATCTTGTTTGAAAAACTTGAACAAAAAAGAATTGAAGAGTTAAAACAAAAATTTTCAGGAAAAAATTAACGCTTGCCTTTGCTTTTGAGAAGGTTTATTAAGAGTTTTAATTAAATTTATTTATAAAAAAATTGGATTTATCTAAAAATTGTTAAAAATATAATTAATGGTTGTTGATTTTTATGATTTGTTTTATTGCATTATTTGTTTTCGCTATTTTGGGTTTATTTTCTGTAAAGTACAGAAATTATTTTTTTGAAGCACTTGATTGTGTGTTAAGAAAAGCAACTCTAAGAAAATGCACTACTTCTTTTGATAAAAAAATGAAGATGAGGGTTTCAGCAAAATTATCAAAGTTAAATAAGGGTCTTGGTTCTTTTGTTTTCAAACAATTTGACATTATTTCTTGGATTATAACTTTGTTAATGATTCTTTCTTTGATTTGGACAGCGTATTATGCATTTTTTGGCTTGTATAATTATTTCACTTATGGTAATTGTGATGGGCCCAATAGTAATGCAGTTTGTGTGTATAATGCAGTGGCAGAGGCCACTCCTGATTTAATGTGTTTCTTAACAGATAATGCAATAATTTTAGTTCCTGGAATAATTTTATTTTTGATTGTTTTTTGGTTTTTATTCTTAAGAAAACAAAAAAAGTGAATAAAAATTAAAAAAAGGGATAAAAACAAGTATTGATTATTTGTAATGATTTTTTAACAAGACAAATAGTTTTTTAATAGCGTTTTTGTTGATTTAATTAATAAGTTTGTTAATTTTTTTAACAAAAAATTTATTTTTATGGGGTGGATTTATGAGTAAACACGAAAAACATCATGACAAGAGTCATGTTGAACACAAAGAACATTTGGTTAAGACAGCTGAGGGTTCTAATAACTTAATGCTTATAGCAGGAGTTGCTTTAGTTTTAGGTTTACTAATTGGAGCAGTTTTAGCTTTTGGAGTAGGTTACTCTTCAGGACTTGAAGTAAGTAAATCTGGGGCTGTTGATGTAAACAAATTAAAACTTGAAGTTGAAAATTATGTTAACGGAAATTTAATTACTGACGCTTCAGTTTTGGCAAAAGTAATTGATGTAAACAGTTTAGGAAACAATTTGTATGAAATGGAATATGAAATTTACCAAAGTGGAGAGGTAGTTGGAGCAGGTTATTTTTACACAGTTGGATCTGAATTAATTATTGGTCAAAGATTCAATTTAGATAAAAATATTGAAGCTGCAACACCAGCAGAAGAAACTCCTGTAACAATGCAAAAATCTGATGTTCCTGATGTACAATTATTCATAATGAGTTTTTGTCCGTACGGTTTACAAGCAGTGGATGCATTTAAACCAGCAATTCAATTAGTTGAAGACAAAATTAATTTTGATTTAGCGTACGTAATTTACAGCAATTATGCTTCTAATTATGGACAAAGTTGGGACGCTTATTGTTATGACGAGGAAGAAAAATACTGTTCAATGCACGGTATTAACGAGTTAAAAGAAGACGTTAGACAAATGTGTATTCAAAAATACCAAGAAGACAAATTATGGAATTATATGGATTTATTAGTTGCTGATTATTCTTTAGGAAAAGTTTCAGCAAACAATATTGAATCTATGTGGAAAACATACGCACAAACAGCAGGAGTAGATGTTGCTCTAGTTGAAAAATGTTACAATGAAGAAGCAGAAGAGTTACTTGAAGAACAAGTAGCGTTAGGTGCAGTTTATGGAGTTCAAGGAAGTCCAACAGCAATAATTAATGACACAAAATACTCTGGAGCAAGAACAGCAGATGCTTTCAAAACAAATATTTGCAGTGCTTTTAATACAGCGCCAAGTGTTTGTTCGGATGTACTTGATTCAACAACAACAGCTGCTGCTGGAAGTTGCTAAAATTTAAAAAAATAAAGGTCCTCTAAAAGAGGGCTTTTATTTTCTATTTTTTTCAATGCTAAATAATATAAAGCAATTAGAGCATTACTTTGTAGGAACTAAAATAAATAGCTAGGTGTATTTTGTGGTATTTTCAGTAACAGCTCATGGAGCTGCAGAAGAAGTTGGAAGAAGTGCTTTTGTTCTTGATTTTGGAGAAAAGTTTTTACTAGATTATGGGATAAAATTAAATCCAGAAACTGTGGATTATCCTCTCGAAGTTAATGAACACGTGAAAGCAGTTATTATTTCACATGCTCACTTAGATCACTCTGGGTTACTTCCTTATTTTTACAAAAAATCAGAGTGCCTAAGTTTTATGACTCAACCCACACTTGATATTGCTGATGTTTTGTGGAAAGACTCAATAAAGATAGCTGAGTTTGAAGGAATGGCGCCTAAATATAATAAAGCAGAAATAGAAAGAACTCACAGATATAATTTTGTTGCACCATATAATAAAGAATTACACCTAACTAAAGAAATTTCTTTAGAGTTTTTTGATGCAGGACACATCTTGGGTTCGGCTCTAACAAAATTAACTTATGGGGATAAATCATTCCTTTATACTGGAGATTATAAGTTAGAAGAGACAAGACTTCACAAAGGTTGTGACATGAGTTTTGGTAAAGTAGATTATGTAATGATTGAATCAACTTATGGAGATAGACCTCACCCTAATCGAAAAGATGTGGAAAAAAGATTTTGTGAATCAGTTCAAAATACTATAAATGGGGGGGGTTGGGCAATTGTTCCTGTACTTGCTGTTGGAAGAAGTCAAGAAATAATTGATGTACTAAGCAACTACCATATTAATGCTGATATTTATCTTGACGGAATGGGTAAACAAATGGCAGAAATTTATATCAAACACTCTGACTTGATTAAAGATCCTAAACAATTAAAACGAGCTCTTCATGATGCGATTTGGGTTAAAGGACAAAATGGAAGAAAAAAAGTTCTAAAAAAACCGTGTATTATTGTAACAACTTCAGGAATGATGAAAGGAGGACCAGTAATTGGTTACCTTGAAAAACTAATTAGTGATCCAAGAAGCAAAATTCATTTAACTTCATATCAAGCAAATGGTACTCCTGGAAGAATGTTGATGGATACAGGAAAAGTTCCTTTCGGAAAAGATGGAGCAATAATAAAACCAACTTGTAAATATGAAAAATTTGATTTCTCAGCACACCCCTCACAAGATGAAATGATAAAATCACTTAAAATGTGGTCTCCTAAAAAAGTTTTCCTTGTGCATGGAGATAAACCAGTAATGCCGATATTTAAGAAAAAAATAGAATCTGCTTTAGGAATAGAAACAACTATTCTTCAAATGAATAAAAAAATTGAATTTGATTAGAAATAATAAAATTAATTAATTATTTTTTGTCATTAGTTATAATAGTTAATATTAATTTTTAGTATTTATTTTTTTAATATTTATTTTGGTTAATTATTATTAATTTTTGAAAAGGTTTTTTTATGAGTTTTAAAAAATTTTGTGCAAAATGTGGGAAAGAAACTTCGGCGCTTATTAAAGGCGTTTGTTCTGATTGTTATTTAGAAAAAAGAGAACTTTTCTCTTTAGAAAAACCAACTTTTAGTGTTTGTAAAACTTGTGGAAAATTTATTTCTCACAACAAGTGGTTCCCGCTCAACGAATCAACAATTAGTACTGACATGTTGAAGAGAATAAGGTATGATCATGAATTGGTTGATCCAAAACCTTTTGTTGAAGTGAATCAAATGGTTGACTCGGAAGTACTTTCTTTTGAAGTTGTTGTAAAAATCCAAGGATTTATTGAAGGTGTTTTAGTTGAGGAAGAAAAAGAATTTATTTTAAGAGTAAAACCTACTACTTGTGATGCTTGTATGAAATTAAATGCTAATTATAGAGAAGCAGTTGTTCAAATTCGTGCTCCAAAAACAGATGCAAAAAAAATTTATGATGCTGCTCTTGCCATGCTTGGCAAAGAACATGTAAATAATTCTCTTTCAGGAACTTCAAAAGTAATTGATATTCCTCAAGGCTATGATTTGTGGATTGGGGATAAAAAAGTTGCTACAAAAATGGTTAGACAATTATCAAAAACATTTGATTTAGAGATAGTTAGTTCTAAAAAAATAATTGGAGAAGAGGGCGGTAGAGGAAATTTTATTTACAGATTCACTTTTTGTTTAAAGAAAAAAGAGAATAAACATAAAGAAGATAAAATTAAAGAAACTAAAGAACTTAATTAAGTAGATTATTTTAATGGAATCAAATTAGTTTTTTATTTTTCATATTCTGCTAGTGCTTTTGTTAGTTCTTCTATAGGAATTCCAGTTGTTATTAGTGGAATTTTTTCGCTTTCAGCAATTTTTATTGCAATTGGATCCACTGGTTTTTGTTCACTAAATTGTCCATGTAAAATTATCATGCTTGGTTTCATGTCTGTAGAGAATCTTCCAATTTTTACTGCAATTAGTGGACTTCTTCCATTTTCTACATGTCTAAAAACAAGTGCTCTATTTGGTGTTTTTCCATAAAGCATCATGTATTCATGAACTGGAACTTCAAGAATTACTTTTATTGAATCAATTATAGTGTAACCAAATACTTGTTCTTCTTTTAATTTGTGTGGTAAACAAATAATATTACCGTTAATTTTTTTTACAAGATCCATTGCTTTTATTCCACTAGCAAATTCATGGCTATCAAATGCTGCTGATTCATCTTGTTTGAAATCTTTTTCAAGTTGTTTAACTACTTTTGCTCCACGAGTTTTGTCAATTTCTATTAATGCATTAACTAGTCTTGAGACAACATTAATTCCGGGGTTTTTTCTTCGCCCCCCCTCGTAATCACTAATAGTTGAAGAAGATACTTTCAAAAAGTTTGCAAGTTCAGTTTGATGTACTGCAAATATTTCTCTCCATTTTTTCATTGAGCCGCCAGGATCAGAAGAGA
>CAZJVN010000007.1:0-24423 GCA_964549775.1 uncultured archaeon
CAGAACCATAAGCGTGATAATCAACTCCAAGGGATTTTTCATTAGTAGAAAACACTAAAGGAAATACTATTGATAATAAAATTAGAAAAGTAAATAATTGTAGTATTTTCATAACATATGTACTTTATTGAATATTATAATTCTTTCGTTAACTCTTTACCTTAAATATTTAATTTGTTTATTTTATTTGTTTATGGTGTAAGAAAAATAATATGCTCATTAGTAAAAGAATTACTCCAACAAAAAGAAATGGTATTTTCATTCCAAATAATAAAGCAACTAAACCAAAGATGAAAGGGGCGGTGTCCCAACCCATGTTTTTTGAGAAAACAAATACTGATTCAACTTTTCCTGAATCTTGTTGATTTTTTGAAATAAAAGCTGCTTCTATTTCAAATGTTGCCCAAGCCAGGTTTACTCCAATTGTAGAAATAAAAGCAAACAGCATTGCGAATAAGATGTTTTCTGTTAAAAAGAAGGCTCCCATTGCGATTGAACCTAAAAAAAATCCTGAAGTAATTATCAAAAATCTTCTATGTCTGTTTATTGCAATAAAACCATCAATAAAATCAGTGAAAACAAAAGGTAAAGCAAATGCAGTAGCAACAAGGGCTGCACTCCAAATGCTTCCCTCATCAATAGCAAAGTATAAAGGTATTCCAATTATCATTGTTGAGTGCCAAAAAGTACAAATAAAAATACCAAACAAAATTAAGTTGTTTGATTTTATTAATTTTGAAAAATAACTTATCTGTTCTTTAAAATTAAACTCTATTTTTTTGTTTTGATTATTGTTAATGAATTCTTTTTTGAAAAATAATGTGAATAAAGTTAGTGTAATTATGCAAATTGGTATTGCTAAAAGGTATACTGAATTAAGATTTAAAGAAGAAATTACTCCTACTGCTACAAGTGGTCCAAGAACATACCCCGCACTATAAAGAGAAAAAAATCCACTAGTACTATAATTAAAATATAATTTACTACTATTGTCAATTAAGAACCCTTCAAGAGCGATAAACAAAATATCATAACCCAAGTAAGCTAATAGACTTAACAAAAATAACGTCCAAATAGAATCAATAAAACCAAATAAAGTTGCACTCAACCCGAATAAGATACATCCAAAAAATATTGCTTTCCATTTCCCAACCTTATCAATTACTACTCCCCAAATTAAGTCAAGCCCCGTAGTTAATATCCAACTAAAAGAAATAAATGCTCCAATAAAAAAAACACTAGTTTCTAGTTCATCAAGTTTTAATGCAATAGAAAATTCATAACTTCCAATAAATAATGCAAATAAAAAAAAACTAGTCCCAAGAAGAATAGCTGTTTTAAAAGAAGCAAATTTAGCATTAGTTAAGTGCTTCGAGATTTCACCAGTTTACTGAGGTTTCACAATTATTTTCATTTTCTTTGAAATATCAAAAGCCATTGGTTGATCAAGTTTTGCTAAAACATACCATGTAATATTTTTATTGCTAGAATTTTTAAAAAAATTCATTGCTCCATTTAATAGCCCGCCCTCTTTACTTGGTTTTTGTAGAATTGTTGTAGGTATTTGAAAAGAAAATTCATAAAATTTTGTTTCAGCCATTTTGTATTCTCGCTCTTCATCAAGTTTTAGAGTTTGTTTATGTAACACTCTTGTAGTTGTCCCGTCCCCATCAGAATCAGTTTCTTTCTTTTCAGCCCAAAATTCTATATATACTCCTCTAGCTTTAACATTTTCTTTAAGTTTAAGAGTTGCTTTTCCCGTAATTGTTTCTCCCTCAGTGTACTCAATTTTGTTTATTGTTAAATCCATTGATCCTGCTCCAATACCCAAAATAGCCATCCTACCACCTTTTTGTTTAAAATAATAGATTTTTTGTAGTTTATTAATTTATTTAAGAATATTTTTTCTTCTAAATCAAGCTTGTTAACCAAATTATTTTGTTAACCAAATTATTTTTTTGCTCGTGTTTTGTTATTAGATTTTTTTTCAATTCTTTTTTCATTTATTACTAATATTGGTGGAATTATTAGGGTTGCTGCAAGAAAACAAAACATTATCCCAAGCGACATCATAATACTTAAATCGCCCATTAAAGTTAATTGACCCAGTGACATTGCCCTAAATCCAATTAATGCAGCAAGGGTAGTCATAAACATTTGTGGAAGAGTATTTTCTAAAGTATTTTTCATTGACTCTTTTATTGAATTGATCTTCCTTTCTTGAGTAAATCTATTAACTACTTGAATTCCAAAGTCAATCCCAATTCCCATTATCATGGATATCGCGGCAGACATCATTGAGTTTATTCCAAGTCCAATAAAACCTACCCCTCCAAAAACCCAAATAGTTCCAAAAACTATTGCAAGTAATGAAATAAACCCCTTTTTAATTGACATAAACAATAAACAAACAATAGTTAGTATTGCTAGCATAGAAATAGTGGTAGTGGATGACATTGTTGGTCCGATTAAGTTTGTAACTTCATTACTAATTTTTATGTCACCAGTATAATTACTTTTTACCCCTACAGGTTTTTTTGTTTCATACAAAACATTATCCAAATCACTAATAAGTTCTTTTTTTTCTTCTTCATTAATTTCAGCTAGATATACTCTAATTAAAGTCATTGAATAGTCGGAGCTAATATAACTAGTAAAACTTGATTTATACAAAGGGTTATTTAAAATTTCAATTATTTCATTATTTGATTTTGGTAGGTAACCTAAATTATAATTTTTTATTAATGTTGGGTAACTCGATACCCCAATTACATTTCTTAACTTATTTATTTTTTCTCCCAGTTCTTCCACATAAAGCGCTACTTTGTAGTCTCTCACCTCTCTTGGTTCATTTGAATTAATTTCTTTTGGATCAGTTTCAATAACAAAAATTATTTGATTACCAGAGCTATTGAATTCATTACCTACAAGATTAATTGATTTTATTTCATCAAGCTCTTGTGGAAGCATATTTCTGTACTCCATAGTTTCGGTTTTTACAAGCGTTGCTCCATAAATTAAAATCAAGGTAAATATTAAGCAAAACAATAAAACCAGTATTGGTTTATCTGAAACAAGTTCACTGTATTTTTTAATTAATCCCATTTTTACCACTTAATTTTTATTCATTCAAAATTTTTTGTTGTTTAATTTTTTTTAATAACTCTCTTAGTACTTCTTCTTCAATAATAACAAACACTGGCGCGATCAGTATTGTTGCAATAAGGATACAAGTTATTCCTAAAGCTAAAATTAACCCTAAATTTCTTAACATAGGCATTATTGAAATTGTTAAAGCCAAAAACCCAACAATGGTTGTTGCTCCAGAACCAATTATCCCAGACCCAACAGCAGGAAGCGCTACTATCATAGACTCTTTAATTGATTTGTTCTTTTTTCGTTCCTCCTGGTATCGTTCCAACAAGAATATCCCATATTCTGTTCCAAGACCAAGTATCATAGCACTAACTCCCACAGTAGCGATTGATAGTGGAAAATTTAACCAACCCATTATTCCAAGCATCCAAATTAAACCAATTAATAATGGAACAAATACTAGAATTGCTTCTGAAGGAGATCTTTTGTATAATAAAATTAAAATAAATATTATTATTGCGGCCACCATTGTTGTAAAATAAAGATCTTGTTGTAAAAGCACTAACATTACACTTCGTATGGGGGTATTTCCTGTAATGTTAATTTTTACTCCGCTTGGTTTTTCTACTAAGTTAACCTTTTCTTTTAAATCCGAAATAAAATTTTCAATTTCTTTTTCCCCCTCCAAATCTACTGAAACAAGCATCATTGTTGCTGAATAATCTTTGTTAAACAAAGCACTAGTTTGAGGAACTTGACTTAATATGGTAGAAACCCCTTCTTTTGTTTGTGGAACAAAACCAAGATTAGTGAATACAGTTCCGGCGGATTGAATTCCAGAAACCTTAGAATCCTCTCTAATCAATTCTTCAAGAGAAATTAAAGTTTGGATAATTTTTGGGTCACGAATGTCACTTGGAGAATTTGAATAGTACTGTTCCTTATCAAGTTGAATTAAAACTAGAATCGCTTCAGTTCCACCAAATTTATCGCTCACAGTGTTTTGCAATTTTATTACGTCAAGATCTTGGGGCATTTCTTTGTTAAAATCAGTTTGAAGTCTAATATTAAATAAATCAAAAGCAAGAATTATTGTAAGTATTATTGAAAGTAGTGCTATTTTTTTTGCATGAGTATATTGTAGTTCTGATATTTTTTCTAGTATTTTCATTAAGATCACTTATTTTTAAATTAGGCATTCATTATTTTGATGATTTTTTTATTTGTGTTTTTAAGAATTTTTTTAACTTCTTTAATCTTCTCTTCATTTTTTTTAATCATAAAAATTAATCCGATTTGTATTTTCATTATTTGTAATAATTCATTATCGTTGAAGTGGTAGTTTATTTTTTCTCTAATTTCATTCTTGTCTAGTTCTAGTGATTCTGACAAAAAACTTGTTAAATTTTGTCGCATATTTTCTTTGATTTGTTTTGCATTTTTTGCTATTTTTTTTCCTTTTAGAGTTAATTTGTACTTTATTTTTGTATCATTTGTTTTTATTTCTTTTATTAATTTTTTTTCAACCATTGATTTTAGAATTGGGTAAATTGTTCCAGGAGAAGGTTTCCAAAAACCAGTTTTTTCTTTAATTTTTTTAATTATTTCATAACCATGTGTTGGTTTTTCACTTAGTATCAAAATAATTGTTGGTTTTAGCATTCCTTTTGGAATAAATCTTACTTTTTCATCTTCCATAAGTAAAACCCAACTCCAATGATGATTACCACTCCTAAAAGTACGAAAATTGTTAAATCGGTTTCTTTATTTTCTAAAACTTCTATATTAAATTGTTCTTCAGTTAGTTTTACTTCTTCTCCAACCAAATACCTTATTTCTGATTTAATTAAATAATTTTTTGCTTGAGCAGCATTGTTTGTTGTAAATGTGAATACAACCTCTCCGCTTTCATTAACTCCCAAATCTCCGACATAATCATATTTTTTATCAAAATCAAATGGTTGATCATTTTGAGTGTACACTTTCATTGACACAGATTCTGCTTTTTCTAATCCTACATTTTTTATTTTTATTTTTATCTCAGCATTTTTTCCAGGATAAATTTCTTCTGGATTAACAATTATACTCTCTATTTCAAATTTTGGTTCAGATTTAACATCGAGATCAAAATCAATTTCTTGAGTTTTGTAATTGTCATTACTGTTTGTTGTGTATTTATAATTAATAATTAATTTTGCTGGGTGTTTTCCAAAAATAATGTTTTTGTCTACATCAATGTAATATATTGCGTTCTTGCTTGTTTCTTCACCAACATTTCCTAAATTATAAGTGTCAGAATAACTCTTGCTTGAAGTAAACCCTTGAGGAAGAATAAGCTTTGTTGTAACTAATTTTGCTGACTCATTACCGATATTTTGAATTTCAATAGTTATTTTATTGTTAGTTGTGTCACTAGTAAGTTTTTCTGGGATAACTGTTATTGTTCCAATAGCAAATTCTGGTTTCATTGCTTTAACTTGAATATCAATTTCTTGAGTTATCCAAACTCCAGATTCACTTAATTTACACTTAAAATCAATTTTTTGATCACTATCTAGCGCATCAGGTGCAACAATTAATTTGTATCGTATTGTTGCAATTCTATCCGGATTCATTATTCCAATTGTTCTTATAGCGTTTTCATCAGGTTGTAAATAAAAAGGGTATGTTGGTAAAAGTTCGCATGTAACCCCGCTTGCAGACCCGTTTGATTCATTTTGAATAGTTAGCCATAAGTCTAAATAATTTCCACTTTGTGCAGGAAAGGGGTCATATTGTAATTGATTAATTTGAATACTCCCACTTTTTACTGTTTCAACAGCAAAAACAGAACTCATCATTAAAATTACTATAAAAATTATCCCCATATTTTTTAAAAATTCCATGATTTCACCCTAACCTACTATATCGGTTCGATATAGTTTTGTAAAATTACCTTTTTAAAACTATTTTTTGACACTAAAAAAGCCTTTTTTATCCTTTTCCTTTTCTAATTATTTTGGTGAAGGTTTATGACAAAAGTTGGAGAAATTTATAAATGTAGTATTTGTGGAAACATAGTAAAAGTACAAGAAGCAGGGGTTGGGACGCTTGTTTGTTGTGGAAAAAACATGGACTTAATAAAAAAATAATTCTGTTAAAGGAAAATTTTATGAAAACTATAATTTTAAAACCCTCAAAAAAAACTATCACAAAAGCGGTTAGTTTATTAAAGAAAGGAGAAATAGTTGCTTTTCCCACAGAAACCGTTTATGGTTTGGGCGCTAATGCTTTTGACGAAATTGCTTTAAAAAAAATATTCCTTGCAAAAGGAAGACCCCAAGATAATCCATTAATTATACACATTTCTAATATTACACAATTAAAAGAAGTAGTTAGTTTTGTTCCAAAAGAAGCTAAATTGTTAGCAAAAAAATTTTGGCCAGGACCATTAACAATTATATTAAAAAAATCAAATAGTGTTCCACTTTGCGTAACCGCAGGGTTAGATACAGTTGCAATAAGAATGCCTTCTAACAAAACAGCACTTGATTTAATAAAAAAAGCAGGGTTTCCAATAGCAGCGCCAAGCGCAAATTCTTCCGGAAAAGTAAGTCCAACAAAAGCAATTCATGTTAAAGAAGATTTGAATAAAAAAATCCCCTTAATTCTTGATGGGGGGGAGTGTGAAATTGGTTTAGAATCAACAGTTCTTGATTTAACAAAAAAAGTCCCAGTAATTCTTCGTCCTGGAAAAATAACAAAAGAAGAAATTGAGAGTGTTTTGCACAAAAAAGTATTAATTGCTAAGAAGTTTTCAAAAAAGGTTTCTTCTCCAGGAGTAAAGTATAAACATTACTCTCCAAATGCAAAAGTAGTTTTGTTTAATAAAAAAGATTTTTATAAAAAATATCAAAAATACAAGAATCAAAAATTAATGATTTTGTTTTTTGATAACAATATTGAATTTTACACAAAAAACATGTTCTCTTTTTTTAGAAATTGTGATAATAGAGGGTTTGAAGTAATACTGGTGGAGGTAGTTAAAGAGAAAGGATTGGGTTTGGCTTTAATGAACCGGTTAAAAAAAGCTGCTTTAAAATAAGAATTATTTTTAATAAATTGTTGAAGAGCCAGGATTTAGTTATTTAAGTGGTTATTATGTGTGGAATAATTGGTTTTGTTAACTATTCAAATTCAGAAGAATTAACAAAAAAAGGACTTAAAGTAATTTCTTCAAGAGGACTTGACGCTAGTGGAGTTACTTCATTTGAAAACATTACTTTTGGACATAATCTGCACTCAATAATTAGTTTTGTTAATCAACCAATAGTTTTGGGAAAAAATGTTTTAGTAATTAACTGTGAAATTTACAATTGGAAAGAACTATCAAAGAAATATAATGTTGGGGCAAATAATGATTCGGAGTTTGTTTCAAAAGTGTTTAACAAAAAAAGTTCAAAACAAATAACTTCTATAATTGGTGAATTTGATGGTGACTTTGCTTTAGCGTATTACTTAGAAAAAGAAAATAAAATAATTTTAGCAAGAGATATTATTGGAGTAAAACCAGTAGTTTATAGTTTTGATTCAAAAAATAAAACATTTGCATTTGCGTCAGAAAAAAAAGCACTTCCTTTTGATTCAGTTCATTTAAATCCAAGAAAAATACTGATTTTTGATGTAAGAAAGTCAAAACTGAAGATAATTGATCAAACAATTAATTTGGTTAAAATAAAAAAAGGAACCGAACTTATTTCACTAAGTAATCATCTAACTAAATCAATTCTAAAAAGAGTTCCAAATAAAGAATTCGCAGTACTTTTTTCAGGAGGACTTGATTCCACTTTGATTTGTGATTTATTAAAAGAGCATGATAAAAATTTTGTTTCTGTTTTTGCTTATGTTAGTGACTTGCCAGAACCAAAAGATTTACTTCCTGCGAAGAACACTTCAAGATTTTTGGGAACAAATTTAATTGAAGCTAAAATTAAGCTCAATGAATTTGAAAAAGAATTGCCAAAAATAATTTCATTAATAGAATCAACTGATCCAATTCGAGTTGGTGTGGCAAGCACAATTTATTTTGCAACAAAAAAATTATCCCAAACAAGTCCTAATACAAAAGTAGTGTTTTCTGGGTTAGGCGCTGATGAACTATTTGCAGGTTATGATAGATTCAAAAGAAGTACAAACATCAATAAAGATTGTTTTAGTTATTTAATAAAAATGTACGAAAATGATTTATACTACCAAGATATTGTGACAATGTACAATAAATTAGAACTTCGAGTGCCTTTTTTGGATAAAGAACTAGTTTCTTTTGCGCTTGCACTTGATTCAAAGTTTAAATTAAATAAGGAAAAAGAGGAAAACAAATTAATTTTAAGAGAATTTGCATTATCTTTGGGTTTGCCAAAAGAAATAGCTTATAGAAAAAAGAAAGCTGCTCAATATGGAAGCAATTTTGATAAGGCTCTTGAATTTTTGGCTAAAAAGAATAATTTTTCTTCAAAAGCAAATTATTTGAATTCCTTATCAATTAGTTCTAAAAATTCTAATAAAAATATTCCAATTGCTGCTTTGATTTCAACAGGAAAAGATTCTATTTATGCAATGCAGTTAATGCAAAAACAAGGATATCAAATAAAATGTTTAATTACAATTGACTCAAAAAACAAGGATTCTTTCATGTTTCACACCCCTACAATTGAACTTGCAAAACTTCAAGCAAAAGCAATTGGCTTGCCATTAATTATAGTAAAAACTAAAGGGGTAAAAGAAAAAGAGTTGATTGATTTAGAAAAAGCAATAATTGGGGCGAAAAATAAATATAAAATTGAAGGAATTGTTTCAGGAGCAATATTCTCTAATTATCAAAGAGAAAGAATAGAAAAAATTTGTGAAAATACTGGAATTCGTTCTTTTGCACCACTATGGCAAACAGATCAAAAAAAATATTTAACAAATCTAATCAATAGTGATTTTAGTGTAATAATAACAAAAATAGCAGCATATGGATTAAACGAAAAATGGGTTGGGAGAAAAATTGATGCTAACTCAATTAAAGAATTAGCTATTCTTGAAGAAAAATACAAAATAAACCCAGCAGGAGAAGGGGGAGAATATGAATCTCTCGTACTTGACACACCTTTCTTTTCAAAAAAAATTGATTTAATGTTTGATAAAAAAATGGAAAACGAATTCACCGGAGAAATAAAAATAAAAAAAGTAAAGTTGATTAGAAAATAATTGGTTTTTTAGTTAGTTTTATATTTTAGTTTGAATAATAATTTATTGTTATGGAAATTAAAATTATTGAATTGAGTGACTCACATTTAGTAGATTTACACAAAATCTATACAAGCCCTGATGTTGTTAAAAACACTTTTTCCTCAAAAGATATTTCAATTGAAGAAATGAAGAAACGTTTTATTAATGATAAAAGAAAATGTTTTGTTGCACTTAACAAAAAAAACAAAGTTGTTGGTTGTGCTCTAATTACTTTTGGTTCAAATAAAAGAAAACACTGTGCTGATTTTTTGGTTTTTGTAAAAAAAGATTTTAGAAAAAAAGGAATTGGAAAACAATTAATAGAACACCTAATTAAATATTCTAGAATTATGAAATTACTTCGTTTAGAACTTGGGGTATTCTCGGATAATAAACCTGCAATACTTTTGTATAAAAATATTGGGTTTGAAGTTGAGGGAGTAAAGAAAAAAGCACTTCTTAGAAATAAAAAATATTATGATGAAATACTGATGGTGAAATTTCTAAAATAGTATTTTTTCGCAGTTTTTATTTTTATTCATATCTTAGCGCTTCTACTGGGTCTAGTTTTGCTGCTTTTTTTGCGGGGAAGTAACCTGAAACCATTCCAACAAACATTGAGAAGATTAATGCTCCCAGTACTATTTCTAAAGAAAAATTTGATTGAAGAACTACTCCTGATATTTCTGCAACAAATGAAACCAAAAAGGAAATACTGTACCCTATAATTATTCCAATTATCCCGCCTACAGCTCCAATAAATCCTGCTTCTAGTAAGAACATTGTTAAAATTTTGTTGTTTGATGCTCCAATTGCTTTTAGTAACCCAATTTCTTTTGTTCTTTCCATTACTGAAGCAACCATTGCGTTAGCTATTCCTATTCCTCCAACAATAATTGAGATTGAAGCAATTCCAATTAGCACCATTGTGATTAATCCATACATTTGGTTTACAAGTTCAAGCATTTGTTCTGATGAAGCAACATAAATACTTCTCTTACCATACTTGTCTTCAAAGTATTCTTCAATTTCTCCAACCACCTCATCAATGTCTTCGTCGTTTTTTAAAGTTGCAATAATTTCAAGAGGAGTTGCGTTAGGGTCAAGTCTTTTGAATCCTGTAATTGTTAACCAAACCATATTATTTCCGCTTTCAGGATCTCCAACATATTGTTGTTGTTTTTCCATTATTCCAACAACTTTGAAAGTTTCTTCATTAATTTTAATTTCTTTTCTTAAAGTAATTTTTTTTGTAAATAAATCATTAGCAACGCCATCTCCAATTACTGCGGCGGTTAGTGAATTTGTTTTTGGCATTACTCCTTGTCCAACTTTCATAAATCCAGTATCTTCTAAAAATTCTGATTTCTCAGCATCAGAACCCATAATCATTACAGATTTCTTTTCATCTCCATATTCCATAGTTCCTTGAGTAATATAGTACCCTATCACTTCATCAATTCCTGAAAGATTTTCAATATACTTTATATCAGTATCACTAATTTTTACGTCTAACGCACGCATTGAGGTTGGGTTTCCTGCGTAAATTATTATCATGTTTGATCCAATCGATTCAAATGCTTCTGCAACCGCAACGTTAAGTCCAGTACCAATTGAAAGTAATGCAACAATAGCAGCTACTCCAATAACTACTCCTAAAAGAGTAAGAAAAGTCCTAATTCCTTGTCTTTTCAAATTTTTTAGAGCGTTTGTTACTAGTTCTAAATCATAACTCATAAAAATCACAATTCAATTTTTTTTTATCTAATTTTTTTATTTTTCATTTATTTTTTTGTTTTTTTATTCATACCTTAAAGCATTTACTGGATCCATTTTCGATGCACGTAACGCTGGGAAAAAACCCGCCCCCATTCCTATAATCATTGAAAAAATTAGTGCACCTAAAGTTATTTCTACACTAATTGAAGCATTTAATGCAAAACCGCTTAATTGTCCAATGAAAGCAACAAGCATTGCTATCCCGTACCCTACAATTATTCCAAGTACTCCTCCAACCGCTCCAATGAATGCGGATTCTAGTAGGAATATTGATAAAATAATTTGGTCACTCGCGCCAAGGGCTTTCATTATTCCAATTTCTCTAGTTCTTTCAAGAACTGAAGTAACCATAGAGTTTGTTATACCTACTCCACCAACAAGAATTGCGATTGCTCCCACTCCTGTTAAAAAAATAGTTATTAACCCAAGTATTGTTTGCACTTGTTCTAGTATTTGATCAGCAGTAGAAACAGTGACAAGTCCTTCTCCATACTTGTCTTCAAAATATTCTTTGATATCGCTTGCAGCTAAGTTAACTGATTCAGCGCTTATTGTTTTTACAAAAATAATTCCTGGTGAAGGATTTGGGTTTAATCTTTTAAAAGCATCAAGAGACATGAACACGTTTGAGCTTCCATTAAATCCTCCTCCAAAAGATTGGTTTTGTGGAGCAAGAATTCCAATTACTCTATAAGATTCTCCGTTTAGAGTAATTAGTTTTTTTAATTCAATTTTTTTTTCAAAAAATTCTTTAGCTAGTTTGTCTCCAATAATGATTGAACTTGATTCATTTGGGTTGATAAATCTTCCTTCAGCAACAGTAAAAGTTCCCGTGTTTTGGAAAATATCGGAATCACTTGAATCAACCGCAGTTACTTGCACACTAATTTTTTGTTTATTAAATTCCATTATTCCTGTTGTGGAATAAATTGGGGCAACAGCAGTTACTCCAGGAGTGCTTTCCATGAAAGTAATATCAGAAGTAGTGATTTTTGTGCTTCTAACAAAACTTGATCCGCCAGGGATAACAAAAATAGTGTTAGATCCAAGTTCAGCTAATTGGTTCTCAACAGATACACTGAGTCCGTTTCCAACAGACATTAAACTAACAATTGCGCTAATTCCAATAATTACTCCTAAGAGAGTGAGAAGAGTTCTAATTTTTGCTCTGCCCAAGTTTCGTAAAGAGTTTTCTATTAAATCAAGAATAATTAATGACATAAAAATTACTTAACTTGTAATTATTTGGTTTATTTTTTTACATTAATTTACAAACTTTTTTGTCAGCTTCAACTTTTCCATCTTTTATGTAAATATGTTTTTCTGCTTGTTTTCCAACATTTTTATCATGAGTTACAAGAATTATTGTTCTTTTTTCATCTTTGTGAAGTTTTCTAATAATATCCATTACTATTTCTCCTGATTTTGTGTCAAGGTTTCCTGTAGGTTCATCAGCAACAATTAGTGGAGGATTCATTGCAAGTGCACGAGCTATTGCAACTCTTTGTTTTTGTCCGCCTGAAAGTTCTCCTGGTTTATGCCCCATTCTGTTTTCAAGTCCCACCTTTTCAAGAAGCGTTTTTGCTCTAGCCTCTCTTTCAATTCTAGGTACTCCGTTAATCCACATAGGAGTCATAACATTTTCAAGAGCAGTAAGCCTAGGAAGTAAGTGAAATGTTTGAAAAACAAAACCAATAGTGTTTCCTCTAAAAGAAGCAAGTTCACTATTAGTCATTTTTGTAGTGTTAACCCCTTCAATGAAAACGTTTCCAAGAGTAGGTCGTGACATAGTACTTAAAACATCAAGTAAAGTAGTTTTTCCTGATCCTGAAGGACCCATTATTGAAGTATACTCATTTCTACAAATAAGAACATCCACATTATCAAGTGCGACAACTTTCTCTTCGCCCATTCCATAAATTTTTGAAACCTTTTCAAGTCTCAAAACTTCACTACTTTTAGCCATAATTATCTAAAAAATTAGAGCAAATTTAGTTTTAAATATACCTTTTAAAAAATTAAAGAAGTTTTTTTAAAAATTAGTTTTCGGTGGTTGTTTGTTTTATTAGTTCTTCAATTATTTCTCTAAACTCTGCTTCTTCAAGATCAAGTCTTTTTCCAATTTCATATCCGTTTCCAATTCTATAATACTTACATCCAAAAACAAAAGTGGGAATACTTCCTTTAGGATTAAATTGATTATAAACTGCTAACTCTGATTCAGGAATTACTCCTTCAATACTTTCTGTTAGAGAATCATCTTTAGTGTCAAGTTCCCAGTGGTATGCAATAATTTTGTTAGCATCAACATATTCTTTTACCACTTTATTGTAAGTATCATTAATCCATTTACAGTGAGAACACCATGTAGTAGAAAATAATCTAACAACTGGTTTTTCATTAATAGTACAAACAGAATTATCAACAGCTTTAAATGATCCAGAATTAAAAGAATTAGTATCAAGTATTGAATTATTGTCGTTATTGTTATTATTTGTTGAATTGTTATCTTGCCCGTTAGAGGTAGGATTTGTGCATCCTGCTAAAAGTAAAGCAATTAGAATTAATCCAACAATAATTATTTTAGTTTTCATAAAATATTTCTCCTAATAACTATTTATTAATCTTAATATTTTGTTAGTTTTTTATAATTTTTTTTAAAATCCTCTGTCACAAAATCCATCACTGTCTTGATCTACAAATAAAGGACACTCTCCAGTGCAGGGAGTGGTTTTTCCTTTAGGGCAAGTTCCTTCTAAAGAACTAACTTTGGTTTCTTCTGGAGTTAATTCAGTGGTAGTTTTCGTATTTTGTGAATCATTTTGAGTGCTTGTGCAACCTAAAGTAAAAATTGCACTGAAGAACAGAATTAATATTAAAAGAGAAGAAAAAATCTGTTTTAACATTTGTCCTTTTTTTGTATTATTTTTTTTGTCATGCATACTAACCAATTCCAATGTAGAATTAAATGAATTATTACTAAAAATGTAAACAGTACTCCGCTCCAATCATGAACAAAACTCATCATTGGAAAATTAATCAATTTGTATAATTGTAAAAAATTTAATTCAGGTAACTTTAGTATTCCGGTTATCATTACTATTAATCCTGATATTAATAATCCAATGTCAATAAAATAATTTATCCAAACTTTTTCCATAATATAAGAGCGCTATTCTTATTTTTAAACATAAGTTGTTTGTGAATTATTTTAATAAAAAATCATTACTTAAAATTAGATAAATTTAATTTATTTCTTGATTTTTTGTTTTGAAAAATTATTGATGAAAGGCGAAATTTTCGCCTCTCAAAAATAAAAAATAGTTTCTATTTATTTCTTTCCAGCTATTTTTTTCTTTTTAACATATGCCCAAATTTTCTTTGTCATTTCACTTGGAGCTATGTTGTCTTTTCCGAAAACACTTTCTAAAGTGTCGTCGCATCCTTTGAAGCAGATACTATATCCACCGAATGCTTTCTTTTTTGGCTTTGCGCCGAATAATCCAACCATGTTAATTCCCTCCGAATCATTTAGGTATTGTACAAGTCTAGCTGTATTCTCTATTTAAATATAGTGCTAAAAGTACTCAAATTTACCTATAAAAATAGAAAATTTGCCTCTAGAAAAAGAATTATTGTGCTTGTTAGTTTTAAAGAGTGTGTTGTTAAATTATTTTAATTAATTCTTTTTAATGTTTTTTTAGTCAAATAAATAATCAATTTCTTGAATTGCTAAATTATTCCATTCTTTTAAAATACTCAACATTTTTTCTTTAATAAGTTGTTTATTTTTTATACAATAATAAAAAATGTATCCTCCGCTGTCAAGGTTTTTTTGTTTCTTTTCAATAATGTTTTTTTCTAAAAGTTTTTTCATTGATTTTTGAATAGTGGTTCTATCAAGGTCAAGTTTTTTTCCAAGATCAATTGCAGTAAGACAGGCTTTGCTTTTTAGTAAAAAAGAAAATATTTTGTGTTCAGTTCGGTTTAATCCGAAGGTGCATTTTATTAGTTCAGAACCATCCACTCTTTTACATCCGAAATCCATTTTTTGTTTCACCGCTTTGTTTAATATTTTCTTTATAATTTTTTTGTTTTGTTAACTAATAAAGGTAAAATAAGTTTAAAAATAAGTTTTTTTCTTTAAATTATTTTTTTTAGAAGGATTCGCTGTAAAAGCTTGTAACAAAACTAATGTTTCCTTCAAGACTTTCAGGAAACAATTCCTCAATACGTAAAGTACTAACTTTTCTTGTTACACGCATACAATATTATTATTGCTATCAATTTTATAAAACATCTTTGGGTTTATATGTAACAAAATATACAGTTTAATGTTTTTTTGATGTTTTTTAGTATTGTTGTTTTAATAATTGAGAGTGTTTATTGGGGTTTTGGTTTAAATTAGTTTTTTTTGTCTTAAAATTTCAAGAGTAATTGCCGGAGTAATTGAGGGGATTGTATAAAATTTTGTTTTGTTTTTCATTGGGACCATTAGAATTTCTTCTAACTCTTGAACTTTTTGTTTTGATAAGCCCGAAGTTTCTGTTCCAAAAACAATTGCGTGTTTTTCTTTAGTAAAATCTTTTTTATAAAAATTTGTTCCAAAATTAGCTGATGTCCCAAAAATTGTGTACTTTTTTTGTTTTAATTTTTTTATACATTTAGAAAAATCTTGTTGTACTTGAACTTTTTTATTAATTTCGTTTTCGCTAATGTTTGGTGCCCAAGAGGCAAGAATGTTTAAAACTTTGTAATGGTTTGGTGGTAAAGAGTTTCCTGTTAAAATAATTTTTGTGTTGGTAGCAAAAGCTAGGTGTATCATACTAGCTAAATCTCTTGGATCTCTTAAACAATCAAACACTAGCACTAATTTATCCATAAAAACACCTAATTAATTTTGATTTATTTAGTTAAAAAAAGAAAAAATTTTCGTTTTTAATATTACTTATTGTAAAATACTAAATAAATTTCTATTGGAAGTACTGCAAGTATAATTAATAAAACGTTGATCAATCTTAATACAGGTTCAGCAAAAATAGCTACCACTAAAATATAAGCTAATACAATTAGCGAGATGTAAATAAATCCTCTAAAAATATTTCTTTGATAAGCAAATATTGCTGATAAAATTATTGAAATAATTGCTACAACAAAAAATAGGTTTTCTATTCCTAAATAATTTGAACTTTCAATAAAACCAAACATAGTTACAATTAATCCAAAAAAGAGTAAATAACAAATTCCAACAGCGATTAGAATTACTTTTGGTAAAAGGGGTTGGTTTTCTTCAAATCGTTCTGGTTCTTCATATTTTGTTTCTTCAACAAATTCTTCTCTACTTCTAATTCCTTCTCCAACTTTTATAGGCTCTCTTTCTTCAAAATCTTCTCTTTTTGGTTCTTCACTTTTTTGAGGATTTAGTAATTTATTTAACCAAGGAATATCCCATTTTAATGGTTTTTTCTTTTTTTCTTTAAAATCACTAGGTTTTGGTTTTGAAATATGTTCTCTATCTTCCCAACCGAGTACAGTTCTTGGGGCAATAAATTTCTTTTTAATGTTTTGATTTTTTTTCTTTTGTTTGTAAGCCCACTTTTTTTTCTTTTCTTTTTTAACAAAATCAGTTTTTTTTGGTTTCTCTATTTTTGCTTTCTTTTCCCAAGCAAACTTTTTCACTTTACTTTTTACTTTATTTTTTACAACCATTAAAAATCAAATCCCTATTATTTGCTTTTATAAAATTCATTTTGTATTTTTGAATTATTTTTTTGTATTGCTTGTATAATTTCATCTAGTTTGTATTCATTAGCAATTTTTAAAGCAGTACTTATTCTATCAATTCTCTCAGCGTCTTTTGGATGTTTTTGTTTGTATAATTCTAATTCATTAAATCCATGAAATTTTCCATTTTCAAAAAAAACTAATTGTCCTCTTACGGTTTCAAGAAAACTTAATTGACTTATTCCGGCTCTAGTTGAAGCAGATTCAATTGTTCTTAAAATCATTTTATCTTTTTGTTTTCTTGGATCAAGTTTAAGTATTTTTGAAGTTGGAGCGCTTGCTTTATTTAATCCTTGGGCCATAGTAATTTGTTCACTAGCGATTCTGGCGTTTGTTACTGCTTTTGATGCAGCCATTTTTCCACCCAGTCCCAAAACTGCTGCTAATAATCCACCAGCTACAACTTTACCAACTTTGCCCATTACTCTTTGTGGTTTTCTTCCTTCCACATTTTTTGGAGCTTTAACATTAAGTCCTGTTGATTTTAATCTAGTTAAATCAACTTGAGTTGGTTTTCTATTTCCTCTTTTAAATAGACCTGGCACAGTATCACCTTTCTACTAATATTGTCTTTTTGGTTGTTTAAAAACCTTTCTTGTGGGGGTCTTTTTACTTTATTCTTCAGTTACTTTTGCACTAAAAGGGTTAGTTTCATCCAGAGTTTCTCGCTCATTTGTTTCTTGGACAGTTTCTTCTTTTTCCTCTCTATCAATTGGAGAACGAGCTTCAACCTGGCTAAGTCTATATTTTAGTTCTTCAAGACAAGACTTGCAAATCTCTCTATTCCCAATAGTGAAACCTTTAGCTCCCCCATCTCCATTCTCTTCTCCAACAAAATCGTCACAAAAAAAACAATTACCCATTTTTTACCAAACTCCCTTATTTTTAAAATAAATTTTAAATTCTTAATCAACTATTATTTTTTGCCCTGCAACTTTCTTTGCAGCTTTTTTGTAATCAACTTCAGAAATAAAAACACCAATTGTTGTTACAATGTTTGTTAAAAATATTACGATAAATGCAATTGCGGTTATTTCGTTTAGTAATTCTTTTGCTAAACCCAAGTTCATACTAATTGGCAATGAAACAAGTACTGCCGCTGCAAGACCCCTTGCCATCATTGTTGAAATAATTTTCTTATCAGGAGTAAATATGTTTTTTAGTTTTGAAATAATACTTGCTCCAACTTTTCTTCCTACGAATAAAAATAATACTATCAATATTGAAGCAACCACAACAGGTACTGTTAGGTATTCTATTTTAAACAAAATTCCTAAATATACAAAGAACAATGTTCTTACAAGGAAAGATATTTCTCTTTGAAAATTTCTAATAGTTCCATCTACTCTTCTTGTAGTTAATTTTAGCATGTTAGTTATTTCTTCACTGTTTCCAAGAACCATTCCAAAAGTTAGTGCAGCGATTGCTCCGTTTCCTTTAAGTGTTGCTGAAACAGAGTACAAAAACATTAAAGCTGCAAGAGTCATTAAGTACTCGTAGGGTTTTCCTTGCAAGTAAGTTAGTACTTTTAACCAAATAAGTCCAAACACCCCTCCAAGAACTGCTGCAATAGAGAAAGCTCCAAGAATAGAAGAAGTAATGTTTGTTAAATCAAAAGTTTGTAAAATAATTAATTCACCAATCGCGACAGCTACAATAACACACAAAGCATCAGTTAGAGCAGACTCAAGATTTAACAGGGTTTTTGTTTCCTCATTAGCAGAAGTACTATTAATTAGAGGAATAACAATAGCAGAACTAGTTCCACCCAAAATTGCTCCAAACATTATTGAAGTTAGTAAATCAAAATGCAAAAAACCAAGTTGACTTATTCCAAAAACTATTCCTGTACAAAAAATTATTGACAGGATAAATACTATTATAGTAAAAATAAAAGAGCTACTTAATGCTTTTACTGTTTTAAAAAAATTTAAGTGAAGTCCTCCTTCAAAAAGAATCATCATTAAAGCAAAGGTGGCAAAAAAAGGTAGAATGCTTTCAAATAAAATAATTCCTTCAGCATTAACAAGTCCAAGAATTGGCCCAATTATTAATCCAATTAAGAGTAATAAAATTATTTCAGGGATTTTTGTTTTGTTAAAAAAAATCATTCCAAAGTAACCAATAAAGATAATAAATCCTATTGCAAAAAAAGTAATTTCTATCCCTGCCAAAAAAACACCCTACATTATTTTTGATTTTTATTTAATAAAGTAAAGATTTTTATAATTAAAAACCTTCCTGTTTCAAAAAAAATTCTTTGTTAGTTTAGTTTTTTGTTAAAATTTTATTGATATTTTACTCTAGTTTTTCTTTTTTCTAAAATATTTCTTACTAGTTTTTTTATTTCAAAAATTATTGTAATACTACTAGCGATTATTCCAATTCTTACCCAATCCTCAATTGTAAGAGGGGTAGTTTGTAATAGTGTATTCATTAGAGGGTGATAGAAAATAAACACTTGAATCATTGCGGTAACAAAAACGGATATCCACAAGTATTTGTTGCTAAAAAAGTTTTTAATTAATGGAATAGTGTTTGATTTTGCATTAAACACTGAAAAGAATTGGAAAAAAACTATTGTTGCAAAAGCCATTGATCGAGCATGGGTAAGTGGTTTACCTGCACTAATTTCTCCATAAAAAACGTATAATGTTCCTATTGCGATTATTACTGCTGTTAGTACAATAAATTCTATCATGTCTTTTGTTAGTAATGCTTCTTTTGGGTTTCTTGGCGGAGAATTCATTAAATCTTTTTCTTTGGGTTCCATGGCTAGAGTTATTACAAAAACTCCATCAGTAACTAAATTAATGAATAAAATTTGTATTGGTATAAGAGCTAATGGAAGCGGATCTCTTAGTACTAATCCTGAAAGTAATATTATTACAATAAATAGTACTTCGCTTGCGTTAGTTCCTAGCAAGTAATTCATTACTTTTTTAATATTAGCAAAAACTCCTCTTCCTTCTTCAATCGCTCCGATTATTGAAGAAAAATTATCATCAGTTAATATCATGTCGCTTGATTCTTTAGTTACTTCAGTTCCTGAAATACCCATAGCAATTCCAACATCTGCTTTTTTTAGTGCGAGCGCATCATTAACTCCGTCCCCTGTCATTGCTACAATATGTCCTCTCTTTTTTAGTGCATCAATGATTCTTGTTTTATGAACCGAAGAGGTTCTAGCAAACACTCTTATTTTTTCTACAGATTTTTCTAATTCTTTGTCAGTTAAGTTATCTAATTGTTCACCAGTAATTACGAGTTCGTTTTCTTTTATTATTCCAAGTTGAGTAGCAATACTTTTTGCAGTTAGTTCATGATCCCCTGTAATCATGATTACTTTTATTCCTGCATTGTTTGCTTCGGTGATTGCCTTTTTTGCTTCTTCCCTTGGGGGATCAATCATTCCAATTAAACCCAAAAAAACTGCTCCGTTAAGTTCAGTTTCTGAAATATTTTTTACTTCTTTATAAGCAAAACCAAGTACTCTTAGTGCACTAGAAGTCATTTTTTTGTTAGCATTAATGATTTCTTCTTTTTGTTTTTTATCAAGTTTTATTATTTTCCCATCAATCATTATGTGTGTGCACATTTCAAGAATTTTTTCGGGAGCTCCTTTAATGTTCGCTGTAATTATTTTTCCTTTCTTGTTAAAAGTTGTCATAAATTTCTTTTCAGAATCAAATTGTATCTCTCCCACTCTTTGATTTTCTTCTTCCATTTTTTCTTTTTCAAGATTTATTTTTTCTCCAGCAACTAAAAGAGCAGCTTCGGTAGGATCTCCAATTATTTTTGTTGTAGAATTATTTTTGTCTAAAACAGCATCGTTACATAATACACTTGCTTGCATCATTTTTTTTAAAGTTGGATCCGTAATGAATTCATCGTCATAACCAAAATTTCCTTCAATATTATATCCTTCTCCACTCACTTGTACAAATTGGTTGTTTACAAAAACTTGTTTAACCGTCATCTCATTTTTTGTTAAAGTTCCTGTCTTATCAGTACAAACACAAGTAACACTCCCTAGCGTTTCTACTGAAGCTAATTTTCTTATAATAGATTTTTTGCTTGCCATTTTTGTTACTCCAATAGCAAGGGTTACTGTAACAACAATTGGTAGTCCTTCTGGAATGAAAGAAACCGCTTGAGCAATTCCCAGTCTTACACTTTCTTCAAAACCAATGTTTGCTACAAAATAACCTAAAATTAGTACTAAAAAAAATCCAAGTAACACAACAATACTTAAGTTTTTCATGAAAATATTTAATTTTTTTAATAGTAATGTTTCTGGTTCAACTTCTTGTTCTAATAAATAAGCAATATTTCCTATCTCTGTTTTCATTCCGGTTCCAATAACCACACACTTTGCTCGTCCTTTAGTGACAATAGTGTCCTTAAACACCATGTTTGTTTTGTCCCCAATTTGTGTTTTTTCTTTTAGTGTGCCTATCTCTTTTTTTGTTGGTACACTTTCTCCTGTAAGCATTGATTCATCAATGTGTAAAGAAAATTCTTCAATAATTCTTGCATCAGCAGGAACTCGATCTCCAACTTCTAGTAAAATAATGTCTCCTGGAACTAAGTCTCTAGCAAATATTTTTTCTTGTAATCCGTCACGAATAACTCTAGCGCTAGTAGCTGACATTTTTTTTAAAGCGTCTAAAGCTTTTTCTGCTTTGTACTCTTCAATAGTTCCAACAATCCCATTAATTATCAGTACTGTAATAATTACTCCTGCATCAAGCCACTCATTCATTAGAATGGACAAAATTGTTGCAATAATTAGTACAACTACAACAAGACTCTTAAATTGTCTAAGAAAAATTTCAAGAACACTAGTAGTTTTTCCTTTCCTAACCTCATTTTCTCCAAATTCATTTAATCTTTTCTTTGCTTCGCTTCCACTTAAACCTGCAACGTCATTAGATTTTATTTCACGAAGAACTTCTTTAATTGGTAAAGCATGCCAAAAAATAGTTTTACTCATAAATAAAATAATGGTTTTAGTATTAAATAGCTTACTAATAAAAAAACAAAGTGAAAAAAATAAAAAAAATTAATTAAAAATAATTACTCTACTTGCCATTGTAAATAAGGATAACCATCATTGGTTTCTGAATTAATTCCCCAAATAGTATCAAAATCCCAGTCTTCAAAAGTAATTTGTTGTTTTAACTGTGCTTCTGTTTTCCAAGTTCCACACGCGTAAGGATATTCACTATTGGCTTGATAATATGAATTTTCTGGCAGGTATCCATCTTCACACATCCCAACAAATGGAGCGTTGTATTCTCCATTACCTGAAACGTTTCCTATTGAATAAGAATTAGTTATGTTATTGCTCATAGATCCAACTAATCCACCCATTGCATTTGTTGAATCTCCAACTCCGATTATATCTCCTATGGCGTAAGAATTATTTATTTCTGCTCTTTGATTTCCTACTAATCCACCTGCAGAATAGATTCCTTCTTCATATCCATTATCTTCAAGAGTAACAGTTCCTGTCGCCCAGGATTCATTTATTGAATTTGATTGGAGTCCTACTAATCCCCCAATAGTGTAATTTCCTTGCACGTTACTTATTGAATATGCTTGAGTTATTTCTCCATTTTGTCTACCAACTAATCCGCCAATTTGCTCAATTCCTGTTACATTTCCTGTTGAGTAAACTTGATTTATTGTTCCATCTTGTATTCCAATTAATCCGCCAACAGTTATGTTTCCAGTCACATTACTTGATGAAAAAGAATAAGTTAGAGCCGATTCAGCAGTTCGCCCAATTAATCCACCAATATAATTATTCCCTGTTATGGTCCCAGAAGAATTAGAGTATTCTGTGTTTCCATATATTTGTTCACCAATTAGTCCACCCACATAATTGTTTCCATTAATATTTGCAGATGAATAAGAATTAGTTAGTACTTCAGCTCCATTTTGACTACTTCCTACAAGTCCTCCAACATAATCATTCCCATTTATTTCTCCACTTGAGTGAGAATTTGAAATTGAAAATTCAATATGTTCCCCAACTAATCCGCCTACATAATCATTTCCTGTAATTTCTCCGTTGAAAGAACAATTTGTTATTCTACTATCAGAACCACCTGCAAGTCCGCCAATGTAATCATTTCCATTAACGGTTGCTGTTGAATTTGAGAGAGAAATTGTTGCATTATAATTTCCAGCATATCCTGTTAAACCACCCACATAATTGTTTCCTGTAATTATCCCATTTGAACTTGAATTGTAAATTAATCCAAAAGATTCAGCACTTAATCCTCCAACACTTTCATTACCAGTAATATCTACATCTTCTAAATGAATATTGTTTAAATCACTTGTACTCATTCCAAATAAACCAACATAATTTTGTTCAGGTTTATTAATCATCAAATTGTAAATTGTGTAATCTTGTCCATCAAAATATCCTTTGAATGCATAATTTTCATATCCTTCATCCCAACAAGCATTGTTTACTCCGCAACCACCTATTGGTTCAAATCCTTCCCCGCTTTGGAATTCCAGACATTGAGAAACATTCATGTTAATATCATTTTGTAATTCATAATTTGCTGTTAAATCTAGTCTTGCTTTATTTAAGTCAATACAGTTGCAAATTGGTATGGGGTCTAATCCATCATCAAAACAATCTGGCACAAATTCAACAATTGGTTCTTCTTCTCTTATGAATGTTGCTGTTATTGTTTTGCTTTCATCAACATTAGTTTCTCTTCTTGTAGGGTTAGTTGAACCATCACTCCATGCGTTAAAATCATAATCTTCATCAGGAATTGCTGTTACAGTCGCTCCACTATCTCCAGGTAAAACTTTTTGAATGATGTTTCCACTAATTGTTCCGCCCGTACCTTCTAGGTAATTTATTGTGTAATAACTAATTTCGCTTGTACAAGTGTTTGTTATTGTTATAGTTTTTGGGTCAGTTCCATCTTCAAAATTTATTTTGTATTTACAAGTTACAGTTTCGTTTTCTTCGCAAGGACAAATATCATCCACGTTATCTAAAAAACAAGTAACGTCATCGTTTAGTAAAAAACTTTTTTTGCAAGCACTCTCTGTTCCTTCCTCTCCTTCTTCATCTACAGGAGTAATTGAACTAATTTTTAGATTTTTTCCAGAAACATTTTTTAAAGAAATAATTGCTTCCCCATTAGAACTAGTAACAGAATCAATAATACTAATTCCCCCTTGACCAACAAGGTTAGTTACTTTGTTTGTAGAAGTGTTAATTCTTTGAGCATTATCTCCTTGATTAATTACAAGAGTAGTTACAAGTAAAGCAATAATTATTACAACTGCAACAATAACTAAGTATTCAATCGTCCCTTGGGCGATTGATGCCCTTTTTGAGGGCGCAATAGTTCCTTGAGCTTTATTGTTCATCATAACAATAAAAGAGTTTTTAGTTTAAATACTTAACGACTAATTTGGCTCTGTAGAAATGATTTATAAATAGGCATAAATAGGAGGTTCGGCCTCCTA
>CAZJVN010000008.1:0-12560 GCA_964549775.1 uncultured archaeon
AAAGAAAAAACATATAAAGAATAGTAAAAATAATATTAAAATTAAAAATAAAATAAAACTTGGAACAATTGCATCAACTTTGTCTATAATAGTGTATACTGGTAAGTGTTCGTTTACTTTATCCCAAAAAGCATACCACTTTTCTTCGCCCTTGTAGTATAGTTCTTTTAATTTTTCAAACATGCCCAAACACTTCTACTATTACTATTAATATAGGAGTTTTTTTATTATTTAATTCTTTTTGATAAATATTTTTGTGTTAATTTCTTATCTTAGTACTCTAGTTTTATTTATTTTGCAATGCAAGTATTTTCTTTTGAGTGAATATTTGATTCAATTTTTTCTAATTGTTTTCCTGAGTTCCAGAAGTATTCTCCACCAACAACACAAATCGTTTCATCTTTTACTCCTTCAATAACATCAGATATGCTTCCTATTTCATCACTAGTACTTTGTACAATAATTGTTGATCCATTTCCAAATGGTGTTTCAAGTGTTGCACTTTCGCTTTGTGCAGTAATTTTTATTACTGATGCTGATTTTTCTGGAGTGTACATTGTTCCGTAAAGTGATACTGTTCCTGATCCTGTAGCATTATTCCACCTTAATCCGTATCCTTGTCCTGTTGTTTCTGATTTTTCGTCTCCTGCATTTGTCCAATTGCCCATTCCTGTTCCGCTAAAGTCAAAGCATCCTTGTCCGATTCCAGTCCATTGCATGAAAGTTGAACCCATTTCGTTTTGTGTTTTACCGTCAACTTCTGCCAAGTAATATGCGTAAGCATCCATTGCTTGGTTTCTTGTAATACTTAGTATCATTGGTACAGCTACACTTGGACTCAAAATTAATTCTACATTGTCTCCTCTTCTGTTCACAGTTAGTACATTTCCTTTTCGTACAGGGTTGTTCATGTTGTAGAATGAATCATCAACACTCACAATAGCACTAGTTACTCCGTTATTGTATGGATCTGCTCTTGCTTCTATAGTATCAGTTAGGTAAACTGGGTCTTCACTCATTTGGATATAACTTACCCCATAACCTTGTCTTCCGTTATCTGATTCTATCCCAACCATTCCGTTAAATCCTATGTTGTATAGTGTGTGGTATGGTTCTGGATCTCCCCAAGGTTCTAACTTTACTGTAACTTTCTTTATGTTATTATTGTCATTAGTCCATGACCAATTATCTTCGTTAAATTCTACAATAATTCTTGCATTGAATTTTCCTGCCTTCCAAGCACTAGGTTCGCTAGGCCATTCTACATCAAACTTGTCGCTTAGGAATAATTCTCTTAATCCTTCTGTAGTGTAGAACACTGGTCCGTTTAAAAGTGATCTTGAAGAAGCGTCAAAGTCTTCTTTGAAGTCTTTACTAAATCCATCTCTAACTAAATTAACTGTGAAATTAGTGTACTCAAGTATTGTACTTCCTTCTCCTGAAAGTAAATTATTTGCTGATAATACTTTTGAAAAGTAATCAGTTCTTGTTGAGTACTCTTGACAATCTTGTATATTTGTGCTTCCAATTATTAGCATTGAAGCTAAACTATCATTACTTGAAACTGAATTAATACAACCTTCGCAAAGAGTTGGTTCTGCGGTTACTAAAACGTTGAAAGTTCCTTCTCCAATCTCGCTTGACTCTACAGTGCATGAATAAATTTGTTCACTAGTAACTTGTTTTGTAATCTCACATTGTGGAACAGAAATAACATCTCCATTTAGGCTAGTTAAATTAAATTTAACTTCCACATCCATTGGTAATTGGTTGTTTGATTGTACAATCGCTTCAAGTACCGCTCCGCTTGTAGTAGCTTTGAATTGTGTTCTTGTAACTGCAACATCAAGAGTGTTTTCTTCTTGTTCGTTTGTTCCAGCAACATCAATTGCTTGTGGACATTGTGTTAGGTTGTTTGCTTTAAAGAACTCTTTCATTGCTTGTAATTTCTTTAGAGTAGAAATAGTGAATTGTGTAGTATCACAGTAAACATAATCTTCATTATCTTCATCACAAGTATCAACATCAACCTCGTCCCAATCCCAACCAAGTAATAATCTTGGAGCAGCTTCACTACCAGTACTTCCTGTCTTTCCATTATCAATAGTACAATTAGCTATTGTTGTTGGTGGACAAGGGTAAGTGTCTGGACCACAATCAACATACTCGTAAGCGTTGAATAATAAGTGGAATTCTTTTGTATAATCTCTTGTTTCTTCTACGATTAAATCATTTGCATCCATCTCTGCAATTGTTGTAGAGTCAGGAGTAAAAATTCCTTCAAGGAAACTTGGTAACCAATCAAACAATGGTTCCTCTTCTTCGTAATCTCCTCTAGCAATAGCAGCAGCTTTAATTCCTTCATAATTGTAATCAGTTTGGTAAACATTTTCTGTAGCAGTAACAGTTAGAATTGCTGTGAAAGGTTGATATGGTGTGTCATTCACTGCTCCATTTCCTCTGAAAGTTAATTCTCTAACTTCAACAGTGCTTTGAGTAGCACTTAGAGAAGTTGGACTATAGTTAACTCCCATCATGTAATTATTTTGTGAACCTGAATTTGAATCAGAAGAATTACTTGTTGAAGGAGTAGAAGACTCTCCAGTAGTAGTGAAAGAATCACTTGAATCAAAATCATAACTAACCTCACCCATCTCAACACTAATACCGTCACTAGATTCTAATTCAACACCATCAATAACAACTTTATCCACACTAAAAGTATCACTATACTGTATCTCAGTATTTTGAGCACTAGCCATCTCAATTAAAGCAGAAATCAGCGCACCACCAAGAGCACTATTAGCAAACATACCACCCATAATACCAGTCATATTATCAGTCAACATACTACTAATATTACCAAACATATTACCAGAAGTAGAAGCAGTAGTACCTGCTAGAAGGAATAATGCACCACCTGTTGAACAATTTACTTCTACACCAGAATCATTATAGCATTTACTTTGACTTCCATCAGTTTCTTCCCAATAACCTTTTGAATTTTTATACCACACTGTTTCAGCACCATAAAAATTCACAGTAAATATTCCGTGTTTATTGTCATACTCTGCCGTTGCTGCTCCTCCATAAAGATTAGCATTAATTTCTGAATTAAATTCATTTATTAAAGCCTGATCTGATGTTGTAGTTGCCACATTTTCACTTAAGGCATCAGTAGTACCACTTGCATTTCCTGCTCCAGTAGTACTAGTTGTTGTAGTTCCTTTATATTTTTCATCAGCAAGTTCTATTGCATTAACTTCTGTTATTAATGCTTCAATTGCTGGAATTTCATACTTTTCAATGTTAGTAGAAACGGTAACATTTTGTATAGCTAAAGCTAATTTTGCATTTGCTTCCTTTGCTGCAGTTTCTGCTGCAACTGAACTAGCATTTGCGTTTTCTTTTGCTGTTGTTGCTGCACTTACAGCAGTATCTGCTGCTGTTTTTGCTGTTCCTGCTGCTGTTGCTGCTTGTGTTGCTGCGCTTGTTGCATGTTGTGATTCAGTTCTCGCTGTTTCTAAATTTTTTTCTATTGCACCCTTTCTTTCTTGTAATTTTGTTAAGAGGTTTGTATATCCATTAATTCTAATTTCATAAATACTTTTCATAAAAGGATTAGCTTGTAAATTAAGTTGTTCTAATCTGGTTTTTTCACTTTCTGCGTCTGTAATATCAGTATTTACTTGTGCTAGATCTGTAGTTAGTTGTGTAACTTTTAGAGCTGCAACTCTTGCTTTTTCTGCAGCTATTGCTGCTGCTTCTGCTGCTTCTTTTGCTGTTTTTGCTGTTCCTGCTGCTGTTGCTGCTTCTTTTGCTGCTGCTTGTTTAGCAGCACTTGCAGTTGTCACAGCTTGATCTGCTGCTGTTTTTGCTTCTGTTGCTGCAGTTTGTGCAGCTCCAACTGATGTACTTTCATTTAATTTATTTTTATAAGTAGTCAAATTTTCTTTATTTTTATTTAGTAAGCTTATTATTTTTTCTTTATTTGTCTTTGTTTTTGTGTTGTATTCTTTTGCTGCGTTACTGTATGCTTGTTCTAGTCCTGTATTTATTTCTTCCATTTTTGCACTGAATTGTTTTTCGATTTCTTCTGAACTATTTGAACCTGTTTTAGTTTGTCCTTGCATTTCTGTATTTAGTGCATTTAGCTTGTTGTCAGCTTCTTTTTTAGCTGCAGTAATTTTACTATTAAACTCGTTTCTGTTTGCTGTGATTTTATTTAATTCATCTTTGAAGTCAGTTTTTTGTGCTTCAATTAATTCTTTTAAATTATCTTGTGTGTCTGCAACTACTTGTGCTTCTTGTGTAGGTGTAGTAGTATTAATTGTGCTTGATTCGGTCCATCTGTCCCAAACCAAATTTTTTACTCCTCCAAAAAATCCTCCAACTGCACTTCCACCAGCTTGTGCTAAGTTGCTACCAGTAGTTTTTATTGTTTCCCAATAAGATGATTTTGCATAAACATTTGTTATTTGTTCATCTAATTTTGCTTGTATTTTAGTATTTTCCGCACTGAATTTGTTTGTTACTTGTTCTGGGGTTCTTGGAACTTTTGTTGGTAGTCTATATGATGAAGCAAGGTTTAGTATTTCTTTTTGATATTTTTTGTATAAATTTATTCTGTCTTGTTCTGGTTTTCCACTTAGTTTAACTTCACTTGTATTTGTATCGCATCCAAATCCTGTCATTCTTCCCCAGAAATTGTCGCAGTCTGATTTGAAGAATCCGATTACTGCTCCAATGATTGCTTGTTCCCAGATTTTTGATTCATCGTAGGGTTCTTCTCCTTCTACACTTACTCCAATATTCTTTTCTGTACAATAGTTTCGTAAGTATCCAACGTCTTGTCCGTCATAATCATTGTACTCTGAATCATAAACATCATACTCATATCTTGTTAGTTGGATGCATCCGTCAGCGTCAAGTATTGCTTTAACGTTTCCAAGTAGTTCTTGTTTACCGTTTCCTTCTCTTCCATAAACTAAAACATTATAAGCTCCAGGAACATCTCCTTCGTTTCTAGTTATTGTTACCTCTTGACTTCCTTTTGCAGGGATGCTAAATATTTTGTTTGAAAGAGCTAGTTCTGAGTTTAGTTGGAAGTCTGCTTTTACTTCACAATTGTTTGTTATTGAAAAGCTTCCAGTACTGTCCTCATCAATTCTAACAAGGTCCGCTCCAATTACAATACACTCTTGTAAATTGAATGCGTTAATTGTGTACTCTAGTGAAGTTGATACTACTTGGTCTTTAGAATCAGTTGGATTCTTTGCTTCAAACACAATTGTTCCTGTTGCTGTACCGTTTACTCCTCCGTAGGGAGTGAATTTTAGTATTATTGGAACTTTTTCTCCAGCTTCAATAGTTGTTCTAAAAGTTTTATTATAACTCTTTGATAATTCAACGTATGCTGTTGTTGATTGAACACTCATTGATCCTAAACCTGAAGTGGTATCATTTTTTGCACCTAAATTCTTTAATGAAACTAAGGTGCCTTCGATTTGACAATTATTGATTATATCAAATGCTACTTGTACTTCTTTTCCTTGAGTAGATTCAACCCAATTTGTTTTTGTTATCTCTAAACAATTAGGGTCGTCAACATCTTTTCCAAGTCCTACTCTTATTTTTGTATTAATTTTTTTAGTCCATGAAGTGTAATTGTTTCCTACAGTTATTTCAAACTCTGCTTCCAAATCATCCGCTTTTGTTACTGAAGAAGCAATGAATACTTTGAATTCTAGTTCTTCATAATCATCAGATTTTATAATAGTGTCTTTGTAATTGTTCATCCATGATTCTGTTTGTGATTCAGAAATTAGTCCTTTTAATTTTCCAGTTAACTTAATTTCTTTAATAGTTAAATCAAATCCTGTTTTGTTTTCTACTTTCACTAGTTTAGAATCACTAATAGCGGTTTGTGGGTTTAAAGTGTAGGATAAATCAGAAGGAGTTATCTCTACAATGTCTTCACTTATTTTGAATTCTTTAACATAAGTTTCATACTCTGGTTTCTCTATTTTGATTACTAGTTTTTCTGCAGGAAGTGCTGCTGGAATATTTATGGTAGCTACTCCTACCTTGTTTGTGTATTCTTCTGTTAGTTTTGTTCCAAACCTATCATAAAGTTTTACAATAGCATTTGTTATTTCTAAATCATTAGCAGTGTTGAATACTTTTACAGTTAGGGGTTGAGTTTTTCCTGAAACTAGTTTTGGTAATTCGTCTTGGAATTTGCCCGCGTACATGTACTCTACTTTCATTTTTTTATCAGACAAAATGTTTACGTTGAATACTTTTTCTAAAATTAATTTACTACCATCTCTAATTCTTAGTAATAAATCTCCTGAACCAACTTTTCTTGGAGTTAATTGTAGTTGACTCATTGTTATTGAAGTTCCTGGAGAATAATATGGAGTAGCAATCCAATCTGTTTCGTAACCATTTATTGTTCCGTTAGTTATTCCTTCTCTTGGTTTTATTATTGTGTAATTTCCTAAATACAAATTTTCTTGTTCATTTTCAAGTTTTATTGCAGCATTATCAAAGGTAACACTAGCTCTACTCATTACTTTTAAATTTAAGTTGTATAATGAATTGTTTTTAGCATCAAAGCTTGTTTCGAAACTATTAGTGAATCCATCAGTATCTGTATAGGTTGATGAGATGCAGAAAGTATTGTTTCCTGTTTCTTCACATAGTGCTTCTGTCCCTATTGAAATTATTTGTTCTTTTGTTGCAGCGTAAAGTTCTTGCTTTGCTGAAGAAGTTCTACTGTCTCCTAAAACATCATCAATTGGATCTCTTTCATAATCTTCATCTATTCCCCAAGCTCTGTAAGCAATAACATCATTTCCTGTTGGAGCATTTTCTTTTATTTTAACTATTGCTCCTACAATTATTTTTCCAACAGCATAATCGTCTTCTTCCCAAACTGCTTGGCCCCATTTGCTTTCTTCTAAATTCAAATAATCTTGATCAATATTGTCTCCTCTTGGTTTATTGTAAGTTGATCCTGTTGTAATAGTATTAATTGCTGGAGCTATAATTTCTTTAATGAATAAATTATCTAGTTCTGTTTTTGTTACATCATCTTTTCCCACTCTTACAAAGAAACCTAGTTCTTCGTAACTTTTAGGAGCAATTATTTCAAACATTGCTAAGTACTCTTGTCCTGCTTCAACAGTTAGTACTTTTGATTCGTTCTTGAATAACCCTAAAGATCTTATTTGTATTTCTTCAACAGGTGGTTTTGATAATACTACGTTGTAAGTTATTACTCCATTTCCTATCATTAGTTTTGGTATTGTTGTGTAAGTTTCATATCCTTCTTTTTTAATTACTGCATAAACTTTTCTTCCTGCTTTTATTTCAAACTCTATTTTTCCTTCATTTCCTTCAATAATTCTTTGTCCAGTTATTTTTGAGTTATCATAATCTCCAAATAGTTGTGCGTACACTGGGTTACCGTCTTCGTTAGTTATTGGTGCTCCGTAATTATCTTTAATAGTAATACTTACTTTTCCTAGAGGTACTTCTAAATTAACAATATACTCTTCAGCTTCTGTAATTGAAGTAAATTCTTTTGCAGTACTCCAACCAGAGTAAGCTCCTTTAAATGCGAAAATTTTGTACTTTTCTCCACTTGTATTATATTGTACAGGATCCCAGTTTACTGTTCCGTTATAATCAGTTAATTTTTCAATATATGTTGTCTTGTATTGATCATCTTCTTTTTCAGCGAAAATTATTACTCTTGCAAATACTACTGGTTTTCCATCTTGGTCAATTACTTTTGCTTTTAGTTCTCCTCCGCAAGTTCCGCTACTTCGTGTCATTACAATATTAATATCACTAGGTGCACTAGCTATTTTCATTTCTTCGCAGTACCCGTCTTTTGTTGCGTAAATGTTAAATGGTCCAACTTCGGTTAAATCAAATTCTGCTTCTCCATCAACAGTAGTTTTTGAAATCATTTCTGTTGTTCCTTTCATTATTGTTACTTTTACTGCACTTAGTAGAGTTGTTCCTACTTTTGTTGTAACAATTATCTTTCCAACAAAATCTTTTTGTAAATTAATATCAATTGTGGTTGGACTAGTTTGTGTTAAATTATATATTGAAGTGTAAGCACTACTTTTGTAACCTTTTTCCATTACTGTTCTAAATTTATATTCTCCAATTGGTAAATCAAATACTGCAACTCCGTTTATTGCTACTTTTGTTTCTTCAGGAGAGTAAGTATTAGTTGCTCTATAAGCTTGTACAGTTACTTGTTCTGTAATTAAATTTCCGTCCACTCCTCGTAAATTAATTATTGCTCTTCCCACTTCAGTTGGAACTGATTCTGTTAAAGTAATTGTAGTAGTTGGTCCAACAAGTGAACGTGATTCAGTATTATATTTTTCTGATAATACTGTAACAAGTAGTGTTCCGCAAGAACTAGCAACATCAACATTTGCTGTCCCATTATAAATATCTCTAGTTGATTCAACAGGTTCTGCACCAGTAGAGCACTCAAAATTTAGTGTTAATTTATCAGTTATTCTTGAACCGCTTTCACTCAAAAATTGAATAACTTTTGACTCCATTAAGTTTAGTGATAATCCTTTTATTTGAATTTCAGAATTTTGTTCAGTGCTCTCAATTAGTATTGGGAGAGTGGCAGAAACAGTGTCTTTTTTTGCAGTGACACTTACTTGTCGTCCTAAAATTACTTGAATTGGTTCAACTAAACCATATTCATTTGTGTAATAAGTTTCATTATTTCCTTTTAGATTTACTTCAGCATAACTTACTGGGTTTCCTTCATTATCAACAACACTCAAATTTAGTGTTGCAGCAGTTGTACTAGTGAAACCAAAAACTCCTAGCAATAATACTAAAATTAAAATAAAAAATAAGATTAAAAATAAAGCAAAACTTGGAAAAACTTCATCAATTGGATCAACTAATTTATATATTGGTAATTTCTCGTCGATTCTATCCAGAGTATTGTACCACTTTTCTTCCCAAGAATAGTAAATATCTTTAAGTGATTCCCCAACACCCATTTAAAACCACGTGAAATTTATAGCGCTCTAATAAAAATACTGTTTAGGAAGTATTTAAATGCTTTGTTTTAAAGGTTATTATTTTTTTTAAATAAAAATTTTTAATATTTTTTTCTAAAATTAATTTTTTTGTTAAAAAGTTTTTATTTTTTTTAAAAAAAGTTATTTTGCTTTTTTATTAATGGTTTTTTGATTTTTTAGATTAGTTGTTTTAGTGATTCTATCATTTCAAAAACATTTTTTCCGCTTTTCATATCAAGCCCAGTGTTCTTTGGCCAAAGTTCAATTAAAATTGGCATTAATTGTTCAATCACTACTGCAATTATTATTGCAATAATTAGTAAAAATAATATTTTTTTTGCTTGTTTTGTTAGGTATTCTTTGTTATTAAAATCATTTAGAGTAGTTATTCCTAGTTTTATCCCTGCGTAGGTTGCAATTATTATTGGAATAATGTATATTATTATTGCAGCGTTTTGTTCTGTCCCTAAGGCAAGTCCAATAAAAATGTGTGGGATGAATGATAAAAATCCAAAAAATATTGTTCCTGACAAAAATACTGCTATTACCATCACGGTTAGTGGGAGTGTGGCAAAGTTAGTTATTGTTGGGTAAAAGAAAGCGTAGGTGTAGGAAGAAAAGAGAAATAAAAGTGAAATTAAAAATAACCCAATTATTTTTTTATCCATCAAATCACTAAAAAGTATTTCTTATAAATTTTGTCCAACAATTTGAGTTTTAAGTTTTTTTATTTTAAATCGTGGTTTATTTTAGTAAATTTGTTTCGTTCCATTGTATTACTTGTCCGTCAGTAGAGATACAAGCTTGTCCACCATTTATTAGTTCAATTACTTTAGCTAAATCATATCCTTGGTATTCTATTTGTACTGGTTTATCTGTTGTTGTTCTTGGTAATGGTAGAGTTTCTGTTAAACTATAACTTACTGTGTCAAGTCCTACTGCAGTTGCAGTGTAACTTCCGCCCCCATTTCCAGCATAGAATCTTAAGTCTCCTCCGTCGGGATAGTAATAAATTCCACTTAGTTGTTTTGCTTCTAATTTTTGTTCAGTCTTGTAGATATACTTTCCATCTACTCCTTTAGTATCAGCTTTCTTTGCTCCATTTTCTGTCCAATTAATTAATGAACTTCCAGCAGTAGCTTTAACGTCAGCAGCAACAGGAGAATAATTAACTTCTGTTTCTTGTGGATTAAGGTTTAGTTCTAACTTTATTGGTACTCTTGCAAGTAATTCTGTTGCATTACCAACTTTTCTTATAATTGCGCCGGTAGTACTATCAGCTAAACTTCTATTGTTTTCAGTAATATTAAATCCTGATTGTAGTATAATGTTTTTCTTTACTTCAGTAGCATCCTTAATTGTTGTTGCTTTTAGTACTAAATTAACATCAACCGCACTTGTTTTTGTAGATTCAATAACTTTACATAAATTCATATCAAGTTGTGCAGCGTATGAACTTGGAGCGATAGTGTTTTGGTATATTAATTTGTATTTATCTTCACCAAATCCACTTGGAACGCCTGCAATCATTTCGGATTCTTTTGAAAGAGTAGCATCTTTATCTATTTGTGTTAATAATAAATCTTTTCCATTTCCTATTCCACTTTCAAACATTGCTAACTTGTGTACTCTATTGAATTTTGTGTTTCCTTCATAAATTTTTTCTATTTCTTCAGCAGTAGGACTAGAAGTGTTTACTGTCTTTACCACTCCAATAGAATTTTCAAAAATCCATTTCACTACATCTAAAGGAATTTCTACACTTGGTGTTTCACAAATATCTGCAATACAATCTCCATCTTCTTGTGTACAATTTGGTTCATCTTTTATTTGTTCGTTTAACTCTTTTAAGTAACTTAGTGGCATGTAAAACAAGTTACTGTCTTTCTTTGTTTCAATAATTCCCAAATTCTTTATTGCTTTATTTTGATCTCTAGCAAGGGCTCTTGCTTCTTCACTTGTTGCATTTATTTTTAAGAATAATTCGTTGTTGTTTTCGCTTTCAATTGTTTCAAGAATATCCACCATATCGCTCATTGCATACTCAGCTGTTCTTTCTTTTACAGCAGTGATCTTTTCATTTAATTCTGCAATTATTTCTTTTTGTGCTTTATAATTTTCTTCAATTAATTTATCGTGATCTCCTTTGTAATAATTATAATCTGTTCCGTCACAAAGTTTTATCTCTACTTTTTGTGCAGCTTTGTATAAATCTTTTAGCATTATTGTTTCGTTTTTACAAATTGATTCAATATCAGCATTCTTTGTTGCAGTTTCTATTCCTCTTAATTTGTTTCTTAAGAATACTTGTAACATATCATTGTTGCAGAACTTTTCTGTACAATAATTAGCGTAATCTTCTGTAGCTAACATTTTTGCACTTGTTTTTTCAATTAAATTCATTCCATATTTTGCTGGAGTGCTAGCACATCCTTTAGCAACTGCTGGTGCATTTATGTCAGTTATTACTGTACATTCTTTCTTTGCATCATTAATATTATCACTTAACATTGTGTACCCTTCTGCAGTTACAAGTGCAGTTAGTTTCCACATTACTTCCCCGCTTTGGAAGTTAGCAGCTCTAGTTAATTTTGCTCCAACATTTGTTTCAATTACTACACAATTTGATTTGATATTGTTTCTGTTAATTGAAACCATTAGGTTTGGTCCTAAAGTATTGTTTAGTATACTTCCACCTTTTCTTGTAGCTTCTACTGTAATTATTACTCCGTCAAAGTCTTTTTGGTATTTAATGTCACTCAATCTGTCAAGTAATCCACAGTTCTTTGCTTGACTTGCACTTGTTTCTTGTCCAACTTGTGTTCCGTTTTGTCCTTGGTAGTTACTATAATTTTGCATTGTTGGGTAGTACGATCCAAGTCCTGCTGTTGGTCCTGGACCAATTTTTACTGCAGGGATTTTTGGTAAGTATAAATATAATCCATTCTTGTAAGCTGGTTCTGGTATTGCCCCTTTAGTGTTTCCTCTTTCTAACCAGTATGAGTAAATATCAAGTGACTCGGTTGTTTCTTTTTGTGAAACACATTCTTCTGGTCTTGCACTAGTGTCTCCCCAATTTATTACTGAATCAATACTTTCAAGCATTCTCCAACTGTCTTCAATATCAACAGGGAATGACTTGCATTGAGTTTGACTATATTGGTTATTGTATTGTACATTAATGAATCCTGACATGTTTGTTCGAGCATCAGTTTCTGTAGCCCATCTTCGTAAATCAATTATAGTTTGGAAAGCTCCACTTTGTCCGGTTTGTGAATTAAATAATTTTGTTTGTGGGATGTAAGTTGCGTTTGGTATTACTTCGAAAGTTAATTGCTCCATTTTTCCGTTTCCTCGGTCTAGTAAATCATAATTAGTTACTCTTGTTCCTGTAACAAGTGCACATCTGTTTCCACTAATACAACCTGGTTGACTTCCTGCTGCATAAGCATTGTACATATTGTTATTATTTAAATTTGA
>CAZJVN010000008.1:12608-23315 GCA_964549775.1 uncultured archaeon
TATTGTTTGTTGAAGAGCCTACTCTTATCATTGCAGTTCCTCCAGTTGATAGGTTTTGTGAATTACATTCAACAGAAACTGCGTTATTTGATCTTGGTAAAGTTACTCCTGAATCATAACAACTATTGTAAACTTTGTATTTTTCAGAAGTATATAAGAATGAATTCATTGTGATTACGCTTGTACTTATCTTAATACAAGAGTCATCAGTTTCTCCTAACTTTCTAACAAGGACACTTACTGTATCAATTTTTTTCATAGTGTCTTCTGTATTAGCTGGTTTTGCGTTAACACTTATCTTGTAGGTTCCAAGAGTATATCCTGGTTGTATTGTAACTGTTTGTTCAGAATCAGCACCGATAGTGAATTTTTCTTCAGACACACTTATTCTTGAATCAGGGTCAAGATCAATTTCTACATCTGTTGCACAATTATTTTTAATAGTAAAACTATTCTCTCCATAACTTTGTGTTCCTGCTCCAGCAGTATTTGTGAATGGTAAACTTCCACTTCCCATTCCGTAAGGGTAAGATTGTTGATTTGTTCTTGAACTAAATCCTCCATAATTTTGAGCATAAGCACTAAGACTACTATTCATTATTGCAGTGTACCCTGTGTTCCATGGAGCAACATCAAGTTTTATTCCCCCAGTTGGTTCTTCTACTGTAATACACTTACTTAAGTTACTCATAGTAATACTTGCACTAACTTTTGCTTCAACCTCTTCTGTAATATCTTCTTCAGGAATATTTGTTCCTTTGAAAGTAATACTTATATCTTGTGTTCCTGAACTAACTGATCCGCTTGGAATAAATCTAACACTTAGAGTTTCCTTCACTCCTTTTTCTAAGATATCCCCAATTTGATTATAAGTTGTTGAGAGTCCTCCGCTTAGAGTACTCCCTGATACAATAATACTTCCTAGGGTACTAGCCTCGTTTAATTTTGCTTCAATGTTGTGTAAGTTAACTGGAATTCCTTCCGCAGTACAAGTGTTTTCTATTTCTAGTTCTTGAGTAACTTCGTTACTTCCTGTAACAAATTCAAGAGTGCTTGGACTAACCTTTAAGCACTTTCCACTATCAATATACCCAGGCATACTTAATCTAATTGTGATTGGAACAGTACTTTCGTAAGTTTGACTTGTTCCTTCAATTTCAGTAGTAATAACTAGTTCTCCGCTTAGTGTTTTTGGTGAAGAAAGTTTTTTAGCTGAAGAATTTGGTTTAATTAATAGTGAATAATTCTTGTCTTTTTCTTTTTCAACAACAGTTCCTTCTATTGTTTCATTAAATTTCAAATCAATGTAAGTTTTTAGGTCTCCAGTAAAATCAATTGAAGAAATTTTAATATCTTTAACAGTAGCGTTTTCTAAGATTACTGTTTCAGTAATACTTGTAACTTCTCCGATCTTTATTGTTTCACTAATTTCTGGAGGAGTAATTAATAATATAGATTTACTTGCTTCTTTTGTTAATTCAATAGTATCATACCCTTCTTTTCTTGCAGTAATAGTAATAACGTCTCCCACACTTGGAGCAGCTAAATCATAAGTTGTTACTCCTTCTCCACTAGTTTCAACAGTGTCAAGAATAGTTGCTCCGTTCTTTACTTCAATTAATACTCCGCTTAGTGGAATATTTCCATCCATTGTTGAGAAAAATATTTCATTAACAATGTAAGGGATCACGTCTCTTGGGATAACATTCAAATCAAATTTCTTATTAGCATTAACTGTAACAGTTATTGTTTGTTCAAGTTCAGTTTTTGTTAGTGAATCAAGTTTCATTTTTATTGCATTACTTCCACTCATTTTTGGAGTGAATGTTACAGAAATTTTGTTATAAGAATCTACTCCAATATTTCCAAGAGTAATTTCTTTAGTAGTATAATCAGTTCCGTTAATTGTAATTAAATTAATATCTGCTCCGATTGATTCAAAAGATAACACTGCTCCGCTAACATTTTTTCCACTATTATTAGTTAACTCAGTAGTTAACATGTAGGTTACATCTTTCTTTGCTGTGAAAGCACTATTAATAAAATATTTTTTACCAGCATCAGTTCCACTTAGTACTTCAATAGTATTAGTTTTACAATAACCGTTTGAGCAAAGATTAGTTGATCCGCTTGTTAAAATATAATTCTTAGCAGTAGCGTACAAATCGTTAGCTCCTGAAACAGTACTCACTGGGTCTCTTAGAGTAGTTCCTCCTTTCGCCCAAGCTCGGTACCATAAATTAATTCCTTGTAATTGATTAACTTCACTAATTAAAACATCAATTTCAACTTCGTAAACTCCTTCAGTTGGGTTTCTAAAAATTGCATTAGCCCATTTTGCGTCCCCTTGTGTTAAGTTCTTTGAATCCTTATCATAACCAGTACTTGGAGTGTAACTAGTTCCTTTAATAGTTCTTGAAGCAGCACTTCTAACATCAGTAATTCTGATGGTATCTTCTTCCATTAAGTTAGTTGTTCCTTCTGTTGCTTTTCCTGTTCGTAAATGTAACCCTGCTTCACTAAAAGTTCCTTTTGGTACTTGAACAATTGCTTTAAGTGTGTAACTTCCAGAACTAACAGTTCTTTCAGCAGCGTCCTCTGTTAAAGCACTTGCACCCAAGTTCATTGAAATAATTTGTGCTTCAACTTTTCCGCTAGACTTGTATAATATAACTTCTTTGTTTGTTGCAGCATCAGTGTCTGGAACAATTGTGGAAGTAGTGTACTTCACATAACCATTAGCTTCTATTACAAAGTAAACTAATTTATCTGCTCTAACATCAAAAGTAACTAACCCTTCACTACTAGCATTTTTTTGTTCTTCAACAGCTTGTGCACTCTCTGCGAAATAATTATGCATTTTTACTGTTGCTCCTTTTACAATATTTTTTTCAGAGTCAACAACATTAATATTTATTTTTCCTTTTCCAATATTTAATTTAACTTCAAGGAATGATTGTTTTCTTGGTGCAACAGTTACGCTTCCTGAATTAGCTGTGAAACTTTCTTTAGCAACATAAACGTAGTAACTTTGATTAATTTCTAAATTAAAAAACTCTGCAGTCCCTTCTGCTCCTGTAGTAGCATCAGCTATCTCTGTATTGTCAAGTTTCTTTAAAGTAACTTTTGCGTTATCAATTGGTTTTCCTTCATTGTCAACAACACTAACTTTTATTGATTGTGAATTTTCTGAATTTGCTTTAACAAGTTCCATTACAACTTCGCTTTGATCAGAAGTAACACTCTTTGTTGCACCCACTATATACTCTGGGTGATCAGCACTAACACTATAAACTTCATTCTCTGCAACATCAAAAGCAACTTGTCCTGTAATTCCTGTGATTTTTGTTTCTACTTTTGCAGAATTACTTAAAAGTGCTAAAGTAACTTCTGTCCCTCTAATTACACTTGCAGAATCAACATCTCTCACTGTTACAATTATTTTTTTAGAAAAAGTTTTTGTTAAAGGAACAGTAAATTCAGTTGTCTGGTTTGCATTAACATCTTTTAAATCACCTAATGATTTTCCATCATAAGAAGCATACTTCACTGTTGCATCAGTTCTTGGATCGTGTAAAGTTACATAATATTTTTTTGTAGGAACATCTTCAAAAACAATCATGCTAGTTTCGCTAACTCTAACTTGTACGGGCACTCCGTCTTCAGAAGAAAGTACTACTCTTAATCCTGAAGGAATTGTGTCGCTTGAAGTTAGTGTTACTCTTACAGTTCCTGTGAAATTTTCTGTCTCTTCAACAGTAACATTACTTCCACTAAAAGAAGCTTTTCCTAAAATAACTTTGTATCCTGAAATTGATTCAATTGTAATTTCAGTACACTCTTTTCCAAAATCAACATCAAATTTTCCGTTGGTATAAAACGCTACTTTTTCTTCATTACTTCCATCACAATAATATTTTACTGTCCCACTATCTGTGATTATTTGTCCGTCAGCAGTTTTCATATAAACTGTTTTTGTTGTTGTTCCACTTCCACTTAGTGTAATTACCTTTGTTTTTCCTGATTCTATTTGAGCAGTTTCAGTACTGTACCCTTCTTTTTCTACTTTTATATTATAAGTTCCATTAGCTAATTTAAAGTGTGCATTTCCTTCTGCATCACTTTCGCTTTCAGCAACGAGTTCTTCGTTTAGGTAAACAAAAATACTTGCTCCGCTTAATGCGGCTTGATCAGAATCTACAACATTAACTGTTAAAACATTAGTTGCGTTTAGTGTAAATAAAAATATTAGTAAGAATATAATTAATATAACAAGAACTATTGCTGCTGGGAAAGAAGGGATATTTTTTTCTTCAATAAAATCAACGAATCCTCCAAAAGCTGGAACTTTTTCAGAAGCTTTGTCAACAAAAGCGTACCATTTATCTTCTAAAGAATAATAAGTATCTTTTATCGAATCAGTGAAACTCATTAACACCACGCAGTTAATGATATATTATTGATTTGCATCCTTTATTAACTTTACTCTTTTAACTAATTTTCTTTTTTTTATTAAAAAAACTTTTGAATTTTTTTAAAATATTAGAGTTTTAATAAAAAATTTAGTGACATGTAATTTTAATTTATTTTTTTACACAAGTCCCAGTATCTCCAGTTTCTGTTTTTGCACAAACCCCGTTTGAGGATGCATTATGAGTGTAGGGTCCGGTTGTGATTTGTATTTTGTAGTAAAGTTTTTCCCCAGTAACAATATATGCTGGGTTTGTTTCTTCATAAACTATGTGAGCATTTGTACTTGTTAGTTGCGCACAATTTAGGGGGGTTGCAGTTGTTTCGATTAGTTTTGTTGGATAAGTGTAAGTAGTTGCTCCAATTTTTGCAAAAGCACAATCATTGACTCTGTTAGTAAATACCCCTTCAGGTTCAAGTCCGGTATTTGTTCCGTAGTTTTTGTTTTTAAAACCCCAAGGCCCGCTATCTATTTCCCCTAATCCTTGTGTTGCTTCGCAAATAATACTTCTAGTAAAAGCAGTTAGAGGGATTGGTCCTAGATTTTCTCCAGCAGTATTGTATTGAGTGATTCCTGTGTTTATTGAAGTGTCAAGTTCTTGGTAAATTCCTTCACTAGTTGCTCCTGGACACTTTTGGTTCCAATTATCCGTATCATCAACATTTAGTGGATCTTTGTTTGGTACACACCCATCTCCACAAAAACCAATTCTTGCTTCTTCTAAATCATCTTCAATATTTGCGATTGCGGTTGCTTGCTTTCTTGCTTCGTGTAGTGCTTTAAAAAAACGAAGTGGAACATAAACTCTTAACTCTGTTTTTGGTAGAACCGCGATTCTTATTTCTTCGTTAGTGATAATATCTCTTACAATTATTCTTGGTAATTTTTCGTATTCATCTTCAGGGATTTTGTTTAGTGGAATAATAAAATAAAAAGTACCAACTTCACAATTATCCTCTTCACAATTAACTACATCCAAAAATTCATCAGTATCACTTAGTGCAGTTGTTATTGCTCTTTTTACAGATGCTTTTGCTTCACTTGATCTGTCATTTAGTGCAATGTGGTATCTTCCGTAGGACCCGTCTTGGAATTGTTCTATAGTTTTTCTTGCAACATAATCAATTGCTGAATCAAATCTTTGCCCAGTAGCATTATCTGTTAATAGTATTACTTTTTCAAAATTATCTTTAATTAATTCCCAATCATTATAATTTTCCATATTGATTAGTGGATACCCCGGGTCAGTAATTATTTCACTCTCATCAAAAGTTAGGTACCTTTCTAGTTCTTCTCTAAAATAATAATTAAAGTTTTGTATAGCGTCCGCTCTTGCAAGTGTAGCTGCATCGTTTAATCTGAAACTATTTATCATGTAATAAATTTGTCCACTAGTTTTTTCTTCAGTAGAAATGAGTGTACTAACTAGAACAATTCCTGTCATGAGTAATATTGCTGCAACAACACTAGAAAACATGTTGAATCCTTTACTTGTAATTAGTTTTTTGAACTTGCTTTTCATGAATAAATAAATGTTTTAGTACTTAAAAAGTTTGTTGTTTGGTTTAATTTTTAGAAAAAGAATTAATTTTTTTAATAGCGGTTTAAAAAAGAGAAATAATTTTTGTATTTATTTTTTATTTAGTTACAAATGCGCCCCAAACTTTATCATTTGATAGTACATATAATATTGTAGAGGCTCTTTCGTTTCCTGGGAAAATTTGTGAAGTAACCTCTCTTGTAATTTTAACTTCGATTTCTCCGTTAGTATTTGCTTTAGAGTCGTCAAGGTTCTTTGATAATATTTCGATTAATTGTTGTGTTTTCATTCTTACCTCTCCGTTTCCTGCTTTTGCTTCTTCTGCAAGTTCTCCACTAGTTCTTTCCATAGCAACAACAATAGATGCAACAACAGTTTGTCCTGCATAAATTCCGTTACTTGATTTTATTCTTGTAGTTGGTTCAATTGCATAATTTTTAATTATTGTTTGTGAATCTTCTGTTCTAATTGTTTTAATTATTTTTTCTTTAGTAGCGTCATCTTTTAGGGTTTCTTGCTTATCAAGTAATCTTCGTAATTGTTCAGTATTAATATTCAAATAATAGTGTGATAATTTTCTTTGGTAAGGTGGCAAGTCTGAATCTTTTGTTGGCTCCCAAGTTAATACTTGCGCGATTGATTTGTTTGTCTTCTCATCAACTTTAAGTTCTTCAGTTTGTTGTCTCTTCTCTTCAATAGTATTAACCTCTTCAAGAGTAGGAGTAAGTGTTTCTCCAAGATCAAGAGTCATTCTATAAGTCTTATTTTTTTCAAGAGGGAAATCAGCCATAGACAAATACTCTTTAGTATCAATACCAGTCTTAATTTTCTCATTATACGCATAAACTCCTGCTGCGTTTGCTAAGATTGAACAAAATATTCCAATTCCAAACTTTGCTATTTGTGTTTTTGCAGTAGCTTTTGCAGCAGTAACAGTTCTTCCTGACTTTGCTACAGTAGCAGCCTCATCAGCAGCTTTAACAGTACTCTTTACATCGCTAAGTGCGGAATTTAGAGCAGTAACTTCACTACCTTGTCTTGCAATAATTATCTTTTTTCTACCAGCTAATTCTGAAGCCTTTTTCAAATCTTGATATAATTTTCCAGTGTTTTTAGTTGTATCTCCAGCTCCATCCAATAATGCAGTTGAAACATCATCTAATTGATTTGCAGCATTTTGATAAATTTTTTCGCTATCTTTTAATAATTTTAATTGAGCATCAGTATCTGCTCCTGCTAAAACGGCTGTATCAATGCTTTTTGAAGCATCAGTTAATTCTCTTTTTAAAATAGTTAATTTTGATTTTGATTCTGAAATTATTTTTTCAGCGAATTTATCTGGTTCAAGTCGTGTTATTGGGTTTCCTTTAGAATCAAGTAATCCAGTGTTTACTTCAGTTATTGTATTTATAGAACTTAACTCACTTAATAATTTATTAATTTCTGTTACTGAATCATTTAAAGATCCTTTTAAACCACTAGTAGTTACATTTTTTGTACCTGTTGCTAATGAGTTTCCAGTTAAACTCTCTAGTGCTTTTTCTGCTGCTTCTTTTGCAGCAGTAGTGTCTTTTGCTTTCTTTGCAGCTTCTTCTACCACTACATCAGCCGCTCTTAATGCATTTGACATTGCTGGTAATTTTGTTAGTACTCTTCCACTTATTCCTGTTGCAACTGGAGAGTACCAATTAACTTCATCAGTTTCTGGTGTCGAATTTAATTTACTATCCATCCAAGGACCAATTCCTGGAAGTACTTTCATTGCATTAATTAGTGTAGTGTACGCTGCGTTTGCGGCACCACTTGATGCTTTCAAATCAGAACCAAACACTGTTACTAAAGGTATTCCACAATCAATAATAGGGTTAATCAAACTTTTTCCTAACGCTTTTGCTGAAAATCCTTGTGCTCCGGGAACAAATAACATTCCTAGTCCGGCTATTCCATTACAGGATAGTGAAGTTACTGCACAGGTTTCTACGTAAGCTCCTACAGCTTCTCCTCTTGCTTTTTTTGTTTCAGTGTAACTGTCTTGTGTGATTAGTATTCCATCTTTTTCTGATGTTTGTTTTGTATTGTCTAATTTTCCCAGCATTATTAATCCTTGTCTGTATTCATCCATGCTTTCAATTATTTCTGTATCATTATCCCAAGTTACTGTGATATAGTATGGGTTGTCTTCTCCTGTTTTTAGTGTTCTTTTACTTAGTAAAATTATTAAGTCATCAGGGTGGATTGTTTCTGTTCTTAGTGTAATTAATCCATCTTCTTCGTTTGTTCCTATTGATTTTCCTGAAGATTTACTTATTGCTTTAACAACGAAACTTGTTCCCTCTATTCCATTTATTAGCGCAGCTCTTGCGTGATTAGGAACACTACTTGCGGTTTGTAATAGTTCTACACAAATACTAATATCTTTTTTGAATGGACTTTCTTTTGCTTTCTTGTCAGTGTTTAATTCTAGTACGACTTTTTCATTAACAGTAGGTACATTAGAATTATTTTCATAATCCATTTCGTACAATTTTTTACCAAATACATAATCAGAACTTGTTCTTGTAGTCATAGCAGTATTTTGTGTGGTTGTAGATGGAGTAGTTGTACTAGGAGGAAGAGTTGCACTCACTCCTGTTGTCATATTTTGTGAAACGTTACTAGTATTTGCTGGATTCACTGGGGTAGTTGGAGTTGTTGTTGGAGTATTTGTAGTACTTGAAGTTGTAGTGTTAGTACTTGCACTAATTGTTTTTGAAGCGTTATCATAAATAGTTATTTTCTTTACTCCTTCAAATTTGTCCTCTCCTTTTTCTACTTCAAAGTTAATTGTTTCAATTATTTTTGAGTAAACTGTTGCGTCAGTACAGATTTGTGTTTCGTTTGTAGCAATTAGCATTGTTTTGTTTGGCACACTCATTAATAGTCCGCCAGCTTCTCCAGTGTCAGATAATCTTACACAGTTGTACCCGCTAGCTGATTTTACTAAACAATTTTCTCCACCAAAGTTATTAGCATTTAATGCTTCGTTAATTAGTTTTGTTATTTGCTCTGCAAGTTTTTCTTTTTCAGTTCCTTTTGTTACATTGATTGCTGAATTAATTGTTACTGTTGTTGTTTTCTTTCCTGATCCAGCACTAATACACATTTCTGCAAGTGCTTGATTTAGGGGTCCTTCTTTTATTAGAACCTTGTTTCCTGGTCCGCTAGCCGCTCTTTCTTTTGCACCAAATTGTTTCTCTGCAACTTTCTCAGCAATACTCTTTAATGAACTTTCAGAGTCAACACTAGTTAACCAAGTTCCTCTGCTCTCTCCAAGAGTATATTCTTTATCTATTGGAGTAAAATTTGTAATATTAATTATACTATCAGTACATTCTTTTGTTACTAGTTTTGGTTTTGTTGGATCGCTTGCACTAACTATTAGTGTTGGTTGTTCATATTGGATTGTTCCTCCTGCTGAATTGAATGCTCCGTTAATTGTTAATCTATAATATCCGCATCCTTCAATTCTATTATCAATAAATATTGTTCCGCTTCCCCCATATCCTGCAATCATTTCTATAACATTTTGTGAAACCGTAGTCATCTCTACTCTAAAGTTTGTTACACTATCTCCCCTAAATCCTGTACTATACCCAGCTTTTTTATTTATTTCTTCAAGTATTACTCCTGGACTTAAAATATCATTTTGTAAGTAAAGATCAAATGTTTCAAGTTGTATTCCAAGTTCTCCGAAACTACAATATCCTCTTGAAAGGCAACTAACTGATTTTGATTCGTTTTGAGAGGTGATTGCTTTTGATTGTGCACTTTGAATTACTTTATCAATTTTTGTGGTAATGTAAGCTGCTGCTTCTTTTGCATCACAATATCCTTCTGCGCAATCTTTTCCTCTAGCAGGTCTTGGCACATCAATTGTTACTGTTTTATCATCTTCTCCACAAACCTTAACTTCAATTCCTTTTATTGTTTTACTGTACTCGTTCATTGTGTCTCCACTGAAAATATTTATTGGCAGTGGTTCAGCAGTTATCATTGTTTGACTAACTCCTGTCACTCCGTGGATTGTTACTTTATAATTTTTTAAATTCAAATTATTTCTAGCAGTTGCAACAGCTAAATTCACTACAGTTTCTGATCCATCATTTGGTATTGTTACTGTTGGAATAAAAAATCCAATATCTCTTGAAGGAGCACTTACCCCAGCAATTGTTACTGGCTCTGCACAAGTGTTTTGTAATTTTATTCTCTTTGTAATTTGAGATCCTTCAATTGATAAGTTGTAAGTCAAATCATCATATGGATAAGCTTTCAAACAATTTATTCCTGAATAGTAAATCATTACATCAATTGCTCCAAGCACACTTTCAGTATTAGTGTAACCTGTGCTAACATTTTTTGGAGCATAGTAAGTTGTTCCAGCAGTTCTTGTTCCAGTACTACTACTGTACCCGTCATTATTGTAATAATCATAATTATCGCTTCCTTCATACTTTGTTAATTGACCCATCTTTCCGTGTATTAGTATTTGTGATTGTACGGGTTCTGAAATTTCTGTTGAAGCAGTTGCATAAACTATTTTTGCAGGGTTCATTGTTTGTCTTGGATTTAAGTTAATTGCTCCGCTAGGTTCAACAGTTAACTTTACATTTCCACCAGTAGCATATTCAGTGTTTACACTAAAAGTAATTCCTTCAAC